>JAISWA010000176.1 GCA_031271275.1 Clostridiales bacterium
ATTTTAGCCGTGGAGCTGTTGAAATAAAGCAGCTCTATGTCACAGGTAAAGTGACCGAAATCCGTTTCCAGAAAAATATCGAGCCACGCGCCTATTTCCTGAAAAAAGCCCACGATATTTTCATGGTAGCTTTCTCCCATGATTTTCATATATCTCTTTTCTTCGTCGATTAAAACGTAAGGCATAGATCCTGTTTTTTCTTTTTCCAAGAAGAACGCCAATTTAATCCCCTCCTGAAATTTGCTGTAATGTTTACCCTATGGTGACGAGCATCGAAAAAAACGTAAGGTCTTCGGACACCGGAATAAATTCGTATTCTATGGGGGCGTTCGCGCACTTGGCTATCTCTATAAGCCCGAGCCCCGCGCCCTTGCTGTCTATATTGTCGTCTTCGCTGCGCATTGTTTGCATATAATACTTCCTTAAGCCCTTTGTGGCTAAGGTATTCAAAATATCAATGCGGTCCTTAATAAGCGAAGTCCGGTCGCTTCGCATGAGGTTACCCGTTTGCAAAGAATAAATATTATCCTTCACGCCAAACACGAACATGCCTTTATGGGGAAAGTCCGCTCTTTCCCTTTCCTCGCCCTCCGGCTTATAATCTTCCGCGTACATGAGCATGTTGTTCATCTGTTCCACAAATACCGAAAAAACCAGTTGCGAAGCCGACAGTGGAATTTCATCAAGCTCAAGCCGCGTCCTGAGCATTTTCCCAACGGCCTCTATCCCGTTCGCCCAAAGCGGCCCGCTGTATATGATGTCCATATTGTATTTCTTCGTCATCTGATAATACTCCAACAGATTAGAAATCACGCCAGTCCGTCCTCCTTTAACGCAAAATATGTATATTTATTTTTCCCGCTGTTTTTCGACTCATAAAGCGCTTCGTCGGCGCGGTTGATGTACATGAGCGGGTTTTGCATATAATTGACGCTTCCCGACGTTATGCCGATGGAAACGGTCACATACCCTACCCCCGTGCTTGAGAACTCGTGCTTTACGTTAAGCGATTTCACGCGTTCCAACATACGGTCCGCCATGGTTTTCGCGCCGTCCGCTTCCGTATTGGGCAATACGGCGAAGAACTCCTCGCCGCCGTAACGCGCGAGGAAGTCGTCGGCTCTCTTTAAGCAGCTGTTAAGCGCGGAAGCCACCGATTTAAGGCAATGGTCGCCCTGCGTATGGCCGTAGTTGTCGTTAAACTTTTTGAAGGAATCTATGTCCATCATCAAAACGCTTAAAGAACCGCCCGTCCTTGAAAGGGACAGGATGTTCCGCTTAAGCGTCTCGTCAAGGTAACGCCGGTTGTAAATAAGCGTCAGCTCGTCAAAATGCACTTTGGAAAGCAAGTCCAACTTGCTCGTAATCAAATCGTGCATGGTGCGGTCGGCGATTTTGATAGCGTTCCGCGACTGCTTCAAAAGTTTTTTATATTCTTTTAACAAAATCGCGTAATGGCTCACCTCAATGACGTCATGACCCTCTACGCTTTGAAGGCATGCCATTGCGTCGTCATATACCACCTGTTCCCGTTTAAACAAATCCATAGGCTACCCTGCCTTTTTTACAATTGAAATGAAATCAGCTGGAAATCATCTCGTCTCGGTTCTTCCCCCCTATAATCCTCAAATGCCCGCCACACCCTGTCCGTAATCACAGACTGGCTTTCGTGATGGTTTTCCAATATCAGCCGCCTGAATTGATTATAACCGAAAGGCAGCTTGTTTGCGCCGCCGACCTGGTCGTATAACCCGTCGGACGCGATATAGACTTTATTCCCCGGCATAGGCTCAAACACGGTGGTTTGTATATGCTCCGTGCCCTGCATCTTGCCTTCGCCCACGTACAGTTTCTGGCCCTTGACCTTCTTTACCTCGGAACCGTCGCATATGTACACCCGCGTATTGCACGAAGACACGGCAACGCTGCGGTCGTTGTAGATAAACAGCACCGCGAGGTCGCACCCTTCGCGTATGGTGGACGCGTTGGACTCTACTTTTAACACCGCGCTGAGCCGTTGGTCAAGCTCCCAAATAATACGCGCGGTATCTTTGCAGTTGGCTTCGCTGACAAAGGATTCAAACGCGGAAACCACAAGCATGGTCAGCAGCGCCCCCGGCGTGCCGTGGCCGGTGCAGTCGCACGCGCACAAAACCAACCCGTCGTTAAACCGCTTCACCCAGTACACGTCCCCGCCCACGATGTCGCGGGGCTTCCAGATAACCGAATAATCCGCGAAGAACGATTCAAGCATTTGGTCGCCGGGTATCAGGCTTCGCTGTATTTTACTGGCGTAGTTTATACTCTCCATAATCGTTTCGTTTTGTTCCGAAACCCTCATAAACAGCCGCTCGGCGTCCTCTTTGGCAGCCTTGAGGTGCGCGGAGCGTTCCCTGACCTTGTTTTCGAGGTCGGCGTTATACGCGTTAAAACGCTCGTACATCTCCTCGATGGTATTGGCAAGGCTGCCTATTTCATCCCTGCGCTCGGTACCCTCAAGACGCGTCCGCCTATTGTACTTATAATTTTCGATGCTGATATTTAAAGACTCGAGCGGCTTAATAACCGACCGCTTGATGAAGGTGTTGCTTATCAATAAAATCGCTATAAACAAGAATATGATCACCACAACCCACGGGATAAGGTTGATGATCGTAAAGACATGGCCAGGCGTGCACAGGGAAATGATAGACCATTTCATCGCCTTGACCGGCGAGATGACAATCAGATCATACGCCATGCCGCCGCCCTTCACCGTAACCGCCTCCGCGTTATTGCCGAAGACATTTTCTATTTTCGCCAGGTATTCGTGAAGGATATCGAGGAACGGCGTCCCGGAAAATTCCGAATCCACCGAGTTGGTGTTCATATTCTGCAGGAAGCTTTCGCCGTAGTTTATTCTGCTGTCAAATATAATCATGCCCTTTTCGTCCACCACAATACTGCGAACGGCAACCTTATCCAACCCCGTGGGAAACCTGCGCAGCACAAAACCGAAGTCCAAATTCATATGCAAAACCCCGAGGACTTCCGTGCCGGAGATTATTTTATAATCCAGAAACGCGCTGTTGCGGCTTGTGGTTTTATCCAATCCGAGGCTGATTCTGTACGGGGCGGGGTCGGCAAGGCTTTCAAAATACCAAGGGTCCTGTTCTTTTTCGGGCAAGCGCTCAGGCGTTTTGCCGTTGGAACTTTCCCCGTTGCCGTCTGTTTTTTGGAACAGGTATTCGTTTTGGCTTTTTCCCGCTATGACATACAATTTGCCGCTCGTTGTCAAAGAGCTGAGCATATTCAGTTCCTCGGCGGCGCGCAAGACCTTCTCGGGGTTGTCTTCATCGGCAAGCCATTCTATGACCGCGTTTGAATTAGCCGCCTTCTCCAACAGCGTAGCCTCGTGGTCAACCAACGCGCTCATGCCTTCGGCAGCCCTGAGCGCAAGCATGGGGGAAATTTCTTCCGTCGTCTGTTTTAACAGGCCGGGAACGAGTGTGACAGCGGCGAAAAGCATTATGGCAGCCGCGATGAAAAACATCAGCCGGTTGACGTTCCTGATCAGGACTTTAAGCTGATGCTGCCCCAATACATCGATAATTTTCCTAAACATCTCTTTTGACCCGCGGGAACCGCTTATCCGAAATGCAATCCGCCATTAAAACTACACTCCTCACGTTAAAACCGTTACGATACAAGCGCAAACCGTGCCGAAAAAACCCGCAGCGGTTTTATTATACATTATGTTAGAACATATTCAAGAGATTCTAATAAAGGTGATAAAAATGCTTGAGAGCCTGTCTAACATCTTCGTTTATCGTCTTTTTTGCGAGATTCCCGCCATACTTCGTCAGCGCTCACTTGCGTAATGCAGCGATTACGCGGCATTCGCGCTTCCTTGCCTGTCGGGAATCTCGCTTCAAAATTCAACAAACGTAGCTATTAGACAGGCTCTTAAAAAAACGACGTTTTTTAGTGGTTATTTTCTTTAATAAAGTTCTTGCTTCTCGCCTCGCGCATTACGTCCTCTACATAATCCCACAGCTCCGGCAGCGCTTTCTCCACCGGGCGCATACGCTCGTAGACCTGCGGCAGCGCGATATCGTGCATAACCCAGGTATGGCCGTCGGTGTTGGCGTTGCTTATCAGCGGTATCAAGCGGTCGATTGCCGTGGCGTAGCGGGCGTCGGGCGTTTCCATCGCGTCAAATTCTTCCCAAAGCGACCGGTATTCCTTTGCCTGGTCCCGCGGGAGTACGGCGAAAAGCCTGTCCGCCGCGGCGCGCTCCCGCTGCGGTTTATCCGTATAGCCTTTCGTATCATAGGCGAAAGTATCCCCCGCGTAAATTTCCACCAAATCATGCACCAACGCCATTTTTAAGACGCGGAACAAATCCACCCCGTCCTCGGCGGCGTACTCGCGCAAAACCATCGCCGCCATCGCGAAGTGCCAGGAATGCTCGGCGTCCGTTTCCGCCCGCGATTTATCCATCACCAGTGTCTGGCGGTAGACGGATTTCATTTTGTCTATCTCGACGATAAATTCAAGCTGCCGCCGCAAACGCTCGCGCATAAAAACCTCCTGTGTGGAAAACCTTTTATATACAGAGACCAAGGCTCAGGCGGCGCGTTATTCTGAGCTGCCAAAGCGCTGACGACGCGTCATTCTGAGCGAAGCGAAGAATCTTCGCGACGCCAACCGCATTATACACCTTTTCAAAAATTTTTTAAGCGCCCTTGCAGCAAAAAAAACCGGACCCCTTCCTGTGCGGTCGGGGTCCGGTATTCCGTAAATAATGGAATTGTATGAAGCTTATTTCGCGGAACCCGCCATCTGGCGCTCCTGCGCTTCGATCATCTTCTTAACCATGTATCCGCCTACATAACCGTTCTGGGCGGAAGTAAGGTCGCCGTTGTAGCCTTGCTTCAGCGGCACGCCGATTTCGTTGGCAACTTCATATTTGAATTGGTTCAAAGCTTCCTTCGCCTGGGGCTTGGCAGTCGATCCGACTGTGGGTAAATTGGTGTTCATAGAGATATTTCTCCTCCTCGTTTATAATATGGTTGATTAACGGGCGCAGAGCCGCGGGTTATGTTTCAGCCTTCACCATGCGCTTTCGTTACAACCCTATTATGACCGAGAAGGTTTTTTTTATAATGGGAAATATCGACAAGGAATTTTAAAATTTTGCGGAAAATAACGGATAGCTTCCGCCGCGCGCGATAACAGCACCTGTGAATTGTACGCAAAGCCGCTTGACAAATTTCATTTTGATATTATATTGATATCGTAAAATCTCAAAAAGGAGAGGGATACATGCTGACACTTAGAAACGTAAGCAAGACCTACGGCAACAGCAGCGTAAAAGCGGTGGACGGCTTGTCGCTTGAAATCGGCGGCGGGCAGATTGTGGGGTTCATCGGGCCGAACGGCGCGGGCAAGACCACCACCATCAAAATGATTACCGGCATACTTAACCCCGACGAAGGCGCTATCGAAATCGACGGGCACGACATCGTCAAAAACCCGTTGGAGGCGAAGAAGTCCTTCGGCTACGTGCCGGACTCCCCGGATATGTTCCTGCGGCTGAAGGGCATGGAGTATTTGAATTTCATGGGCGATATGTACCGGGTGGACGTCTCGGTAAGAAAGGAGCGTATCGCGTCCCTCGCGGAAACTTTCGAAATGACGGGCTCGCTTAACGCGAAACTGCAAAGCTACTCCCACGGTATGCGGCAGAAAATTATCATCATGGGCGTGCTGCTGAATCAGCCCTCGGTCTGGATTTTGGACGAACCCATGACCGGGCTCGACCCCCGCGCCGCGTTTACGCTGAAAGAAATGATGCGCGCCCACGCCAAAGCCGGGAACACGGTTTTCTTTTCCACGCATATTTTGGAAGTCGCGGAAAAACTCTGCGACAGGGTCGCGATTATCAACAAGGGCAAAATTATTTTCGACGGGGAGCTTGACGAATTAAAGGCGCGGCACGACCAAATTTCCCTTGAGGAGATCTTCATGGAGGTGACCGACGGTGAGTAAATTCTTTTCCTTGTCAAAGGTGCTGATGAAGGACGTCGTCTCCGTTCTCGACATGAAATTCGGGAACAAGGGCGGCAAGTTTACCGGGCCGATCCTTTGGGGCATCGTCGGGCTGTGTATGCTGCCCCTGATATTTGTCTTTTATATGCTGTTTCAAGGGGTTTGCGCCATTTTTGTTCCGGCGGGGGAACTGGCGTATATCACGGGCTTTATGTTCAGCATCGTATGTTTGGTGGTGCTTTTCTTTTCGATTGTCTCCGTCCCGTCCGTTTTTTATTTTTCCAACGACGTGGAGACGCTGCTTCCCCTGCCCCTCCGCCCGGCGCAAATCATCGGGGCTAAATTTTTTGTGGCGCTTACCATGGAATACGGTATCGCCCTGCTCATTATAGCGCCCATGTACGCGGCGTACCTTTCCTACCTTCCGGTTGGTTCGCTGACCCTCAACATGCTGATCGGCCTGCTGCTGCTGCCGGTCACGCCCCTCGCCTATTCTTCCATTATCGTCATGGTGCTGATGCGCCTGTTCCGCTTTGGCCGCAACCGGGATTTTTACAACCTGATTATCGGGCTTGTGGCGCTTGTATTCGGCGCGGGAATCGGCATTTTCAGCTCACAGCTCAACACGATTACGCCGGAGCAGGCGGTGGAACTGTTGGAGGGGAACCGGGGCGTGTTGGATAACCTGCGCTCCATTTTCCCGGGCACCCTGTTCGCGGGGCGCGCCGTAGCCAACGGGGAGGCCGGGGCGCAGCTGATTAACATCGCCATAACCGCCGGGGTCGTCGCGCTGTTCTTGTTTCTGTCGAAATTTTTATATTTCAAGAGCGTCATCGGAATTTCGGAGTCCTCCGCGCCTTCCCGGAAAATGACCAAGGAAGAAGTGCTGACCGGCGCGCGCTCCAGCGGGATTTTTGCCTCGTACCTGCAAAAGGAGCTGCGGCTTTTGTTCCGCAACCCCACCGCGCTGATGAACTGCGTTTTGATGGTGTTCCTCATGCCCGCGCTGATGATTGGCTCGATGGCGTTCCAACTTTCCAACACGGATATTGACCTTTCAGGTTTGCTGCTCGCGATTGATTATAATAACCCGCGCGTCGTTTCCTTTATCATGGCGGGCGCGGCGGCGGCGGGGATTTTTATTTCCTGTATGAACCTGGTGACCTGCACCTGTATTTCCCGGGAAGGGAAGAATTATATTTTTATGAAATACGTTCCGGTGTCCTACCGCACGCAGTTAAACGCGAAGGCGGCGTCGGGGCTTGCGGTAAGCGTTGCGGGGCTTGTGCTTTTCTTCGCGGGGCTTGAAATCATTTTTAAAGCGCCGCTGACCGTTTTCCTCGGCGCGTTAATTTTATCGCTGCCCGGCGGGATATTGATGAATTATTTGGGAATGCTCATCGACCTCGCCAAGCCCAAGCTCGTCTGGGACAACGAACAGCGGGCGGTTAAACAAAATGTGAATTCCGTAATACTCATATTCGGCGGAATGTTTTTGGCAGCCGTCATCGGCGTGGTTGGCGGAATATTTTTAAAAACGCCGCTGACCGCGTTTGTCACCCTGCTTATCGTTACGGGGGCGCTTGCCTTCGGCTCAATGCAGATGGTGCTAACGATGGGGGAGAGTTATTTAGAGAAGCTGAACGTATAAACACGGAGAATTTATGATATAATAAAGTACGGTTTATTATTTCATAAATTTGAGGGATTTGCATGAACTACCTAAGAAGGGACTTGGAACAAAAATTCTTGCGCATGAGCGCGTTTTTTAAAGCCGTATTAATTACGGGCGCGCGGCAGGTGGGCAAGACCACCATGCTGCGCCGGTTGGCAAAAGAGCAAAACAGAACCTATGTCAGCCTTGACAACCACTTGGAGCGGGAACTCGCGAAGTCCGACCCGGTGGTTTTTTTTCAAACCTACAAACCCCCGGTAATCATCGACGAAGTGCAATACGCGCCGGAATTGTTCAGCCGGATAAAAATAATCTGCGACGGAAGCGGCGAAACGGGGCTTTTCTGGCTGACCGGCTCGCAACAGTATAACATGATGCAAAACGTCCGCGAAACGTTGGCGGGGCGCATCGGGGTCATGGAGTTGTACAGCCTGACCAGGCACGAAAAAGACGGCGTTATTTTTACGGAGGATTTGGATTTTACGCTGCCGAATCTTCTGAACCGGCAGGCGCGGGTTCCCCAAAACAATATCGTCGATATTTTCGAACATATCTGGCGCGGGGGAATGCCGCAGTTGATTGAAGCCGACGCCGAACAGCGGCTTGCGTATTTTAATTCCTATATCGACTCCTACTTGATGCGGGACGTGGCGGAGTTTGGCGGGATTACGGACGCCCTGCGCTTCGGGAAATTCTTGACGGCATGCGCGGCGCTTATCGCCCAACCGGTCAGCTATAAAACGCTTGCCGACACGGCGGAAATTTCCCAACCGACGGCAAAAGAGTGGCTGCGGCTGTTGGAAGGAATGGGAATCGTTTACCTGCTTCAGCCCTATTATAACAACGCGCTTAAACGCCTCGCCAAAACGCCGAAGCTTTATTTTTGCGACACGGGGCTTGCGGCGTTCCTTTCCATGTGGATTACGCGGGACACGTTAATGAACGGCGCGGCAAGCGGGCATTTTTTTGAAAATTATGCGGTGATGGAAATGGTAAAGGGGTTCGCGTATTCCAAGGGCAAGGCGCGTATGTCCTATTACCGCGACGCCAACGGGAAAGAAATCGATTTGTTCATTGAAAGGGATAACACCGTCCACCCCTTTGAAATTAAAAAATCCGCCAATCCTGACCGGCGGGAAATAAAAAAATTTAACGTGCTTGACAAACTTAGCGTGGAACAGGGCAGCGGCGGCATTATCTGCATGTGTGAGGAAACCGTGCCCATCGACGGGAAAAATTTTTATATACCGTGCAATATCCTTTA
>JAISWA010000149.1 GCA_031271275.1 Clostridiales bacterium
TTATCGCTCCATGTGAAAGGTTTTCGCTATGTTTTGCGCGTTTTTCTTTCACTTATTATATCATTTCTGAGTCACTTTTGTTGATTTTATTGGGCTTATGACTTTATGGGTATCCCCTATTTTAAAATTCAAGCCGGGAAAGATGGCTTGAATTTTAAAATTGCGCGTGCGTACTTGCCGTAGGCGAGGGGGGGATGAAGGGAAGTGGCAGGGGGACGGCCAGTGCACCCCCCCCCTCGTAATGCTCATTGTAGCACGCGTACCGTCCGGACTATGCTATTGCCAATGGGTAGTTTTAGTGAAGGCTCAGAAAGGAATCTGCTCAAATGGCATGGGTTTGCCCCGGCATTCCCCGGCTTCGTATTACGTTGCGAGCTTGGGTAGTATGTATGCGGACGGTAAGCTCGATTTAATTCGTTGGGCGGTATATTCATTTAATCACAGACATTAAAAAAGCCGGATTATTTTATCCGGCCTTAATCCTCGGAGAACAAAACCATGCCATTCAATCACGCAGTTAGTTTTGTTCATAATGTAAATACGGAGAGAGGGGGATTCGAACCCCCGGTGGCTTGCGCCACAACAGTTTTCGAGACTGTCACCTTAAACCGCTCGGACATCTCTCCAAAACGTGCCGCAAGGCGCGGCACATGGCGCATTATAGACGTTGCGCAATCAAACCGCAAGCACTTCTTTTAACGCGTCCATAAACCCTTCCATTTCTTCTTGCGTGCCCACCGTGATTCGCAGGAACGTGTCCATCCCGAAAGCCGCGCCGGGCCGGATGATATATCCCTTTTTCATCAGCGCTTCAAACGCCGCGCGGCTGTCGCGCTTAACGTCCGCCATCAGGAAATTCGCCTGCGAAGGAATATAATACAGCCCCATTTCCGTTAACGCGCGCCCGGTAAATTCCATTACGCGACGGTTTTCCCCTTTGCTTTTTTCCATGAAGGCGGTGTCGTTTAACGCGGCGAGCGCGGCGGCTTGACCCTGTACCGTCACGTTGAACGGGCAGCGGATTTTTTCGATTTGCGCGGCGGTCTCGGCGCTCATTGCGCCAAAGCCGACGCGAAGGGAAGCGATTCCGTAAATCTTTGAAAAAGTTTTAAGCAGCACCGCGTTCTTATATTTTTTCAAAGTCGCCCACGTGTCGGGGTAATCGGATGCCGTAACGTATTCGCGGTACGCTTCGTCAAATATCACGGTCACATCCCCGGGAACATTTTCCATAAGCCAACTTTGTTCTTCCGCCGTGTGGTAGGTGCCTGTGGGGTTGTTGGGGTTCGCGACGAATATCAATTTTGTTTTTTCGGTAATACTTTTAACAATGGCGCGCAGGTCGAACCCGTAGTCTTTCATCGGCGTGTAAACCATTACGCCGCCCATGGACTCCACCGAAGCCGCATACTGGGAAAAAGTCGTCTGCGCGGTAACCGCCTCGTCGCCGGGGTTGATAAAAATTTTCCCGAGCATGGCGATTACGTCGTCGGTCCCCGCGCCAAACACCAACTGCTCGGGCGCGATATTATATTTTCCGGAGACGACCTGCCGCAATTCCGTACAATACCCGTCGGGGTACAGCCGCGCTTCCGCGAAAGTGCGGGCGACGGCTTCCGGCACCTTTGGCGAACAGCCCAACGGGTTTTCGTTGGAAGCGAGCTTTACCACCCGCGACAGCCCGTACTGACGCTTTACCTCGTCAATGGGCCGCCCCGGAACATAGGGCTGCATATTTTTAAGATTCGAACGATAAACGGACAAAAAAATCACTCCTCTGTGTAGGTTAAGGAATTATAGGCAAAAGCAATTCTCCCCGCAAGCGCCGGAACGCTATATCAGCACTGACGAGTCTACTTGGCAGCTTTCCGGATTGCAGTAGCCCGCTCCAAAATCCCCGTGCAAGCCGCAAGCGCCATTCCGTAGTTCGTAAACGGCACGCCGCGCGTAATCGCCCCGTTCTGCCGCGCCCAGAACATCCTCGGCGTAAGCATACATCCTCCGCAATGTACGACTAACTTAAAATCCTCCAAGTCTTCCGGGAATTCTTTCCCGGCATAGAAAGTGAACGCCAGTTTTCCCCCGGCTGCCTTTTCCAACGCGCGGGGGATTTTAACGCGCCCGATATCCTCATGGGAGGTATTGTGCGTGCAGGCTTCGGCAATCAAAACCCTGTCGCCGGGCTTTAATAATTTTATTTGTTGCGCCCCTTCATACAGCGCGGCTAAATCGCCTTTTTGCCGGGCGGTTAATATGGAAAACGACGTCAGCGGGATTTCCGGCGGGATTATTTCGCCAACCTGTTTAAAAACCTGCGAATCGGTAATAGCCAAGTCGATGCGCGGAAGCTCGCTAAGCGCTTCGGGCAGCGTTTCCGGCACGGTTATGTGGCAGCGGATATTTTCGTCAAGGCAGGCGCGTATCAACTGCACCTGCGGCAGTATCAGCCGTCCTTCCGGCGCTTCCGCGTCGAGGGGCGCGATAAGCAGAACGACCCCGCCCTTGGGAACCAACCCGGCGATCAGCGATTTTTCCGGGGCGGTTTCTTTTTGTAAAATTTCAATAATCGCGGCGCGGAGCGCAGTGATGGAATCCGGGTCGCTGACGGAAACCGAAACAGAGCGGAACCCTCGCAAAAGCGGCGTTTCGTTCCCGGCTAAATCCTTTTTTGTCCAAACCAATAAAAAAGGCATCCGCCGCTCCTTAAACGCCGCCGCCATGGACTCGAATTTTTCTTCATTGAACTTAGCCGGTTCGATAATATAAAGCGCAAGGTCTGCCAAATCGAGCCAGCGCTTGGTTTTTTGAACCCGGGCTTCGCCCAGTTCACTTTCGTCGCCCAAACCGGCGGTGTCCACCAAGGTGACCGCGCCGTAGCCGTGCAGTTCCATTGCCTTAGAAACCGGGTCGGCGGTGGTTCCGGGGATTTCCGAAACGATGGCGCGGGATTGACCGAGCAGCGCGTTAAAGAGGGAGGACTTCCCCGCGTTGGTTTCGCCGAATAATACGATATGCTTGCGGTTGGAGGATAAAGCGGATGACATGGCGCCCCCTATAAATATAAGTCGCTTGCGCCGCCGCTGATTCTTTCAATATTTCCCCGCACTTCGGCGCGAATGTTTTCGTCAGGGATGCCGTCTGTCTTGCGGGAAATCAGCTTGGCGGACTTTTCCTTAAACGCCGGCGAGCCGTAATCCCGCGCGTATTCCGCAAGGGTCATGAGCGCGTTGGGCAAACAGACGTTCTTAATCTGCCCGCTCTTGGCGAGGGACATAAACCGGTCGCCCGTGCGCCCTTTCCGGTAGCAAGCGGTACAAAAGCTTGGGATCAAATCCTCGTCCATCAGCCACAGCAAAATTTCCTGCGGGGTACGTTCGTCCTGCACGCTAAACTGCGCCGCTTTCCGCTCCCGCAGGGAATACCCGCCCACCTCCACCGTGGAACCGCCGCTCATCTGGGAAACGCCGCAGCGTATTAAGTCTTTGCGCATTTCTTTTGTCTCCCGGGTGGAAATAATCATCCCGGTGTACGGCACCGCCAACCGGAGGATTGCTGTGAGCAGCAGAAAGTCGCTGTCGGTCACGGCGTTGCGCCATTTTCCCAAAGTCGCCCCTTCCGCGTGGCGGATGCGCGGCAGGGAAATCGTATGGAAACCCACGCCGAATTTTTGCTCCAAATGCTCGTTGTGCAGCATAAGCGCCAACACTTCGTAACGCCAGTCATATAAACCGAACAGCACGCCGCCGCCCACGTCCTCCACGCCCGCTTCCATCGCCCGGTCAAAGGCTTCCGTGTGCCAGCGGTAATCGCTTTTGGGGCCGGAGGGGTGCATTTTTTCGTAAGTGGGTTGGTGATAGGTTTCCTGAAAAAGAATGTAGGTTCCGATACCCGCGTCCTTTAGCTGACGGTACTCGTCTACGGTGGTCGCGGCGATGTTGACATTGACCCGGCGGATTTCGCCGTAGCCGCCGCTTTGGGAATCACCGCGCCCGCCGCTTCCCGTTTTCGTCTCATACAATGTTTTTATTACTTCCAATATATAAGAAAGCGGGCAGTTTTCCGGGTCCTCCCCCGCTTCCACCGCGAGGCGCTTATGCCCCATGCGCTCAAGCAGTTCCGCCTCGCGGCGCACCTCGTCCATCGTCAGCCGCCTGCGCTTATAGTCATGCCCGCAGCGGAAACCGCAGTACAGGCAGCCATTGACGCAGTAATCGCTCACGTACAGCGGCGCGAACATGACGATGCGGTCGCCGTAGATATGCTTTTTGATGGAAAAAGCCACTTCAAACAGGCGCGCCCGCAGTTCCCGCGAGTTCGTTGAAAGCAGCGCGGCGACTTCAAAGGGCGTCAGCCCTTCAAAGCGCGCGGCTTTATCGAGAATGCACGAGATTTCCCCGGGGGAAGCGCCTTCGGCTTCTTTAAGCAGCTTGTTTATATATCCTTCATCTTGATAATTGGGCAAAACGAGACACCGTCTTTCGGCAGATTTTTTATAATTGGTTTAAAAAAGATTTCCCGGCGTTCCACGCGCCTTTATAAGCTTGCGCGCTTCGCGTTAATATTTCGTAAACCGTCGCGCCAAGGTCCGCGAAGGATTCCCGCGTTCCAAGGCTGACCGGTTTTACTTTTTTGCCGTAAACCAACAGTGGAACATATTCCCGGGAATGGTCGGTGGAGGGGGTGGTCGGGTCGCAGCCGTGGTCGGCGGTGATTATCAGCAGGTCATTTTCCCGCAGCGCCTCCATCACGCGCGGGAGTTGCGAGTCGAAATACTCCAACGCCTTCGCGTACCCTTCCGTATCGTTGCGGTGGCCGTACAGCATGTCGAAATCCACCAGATTGGTAAAAATCAACGCGTCTGACCTGTTATTGCGCAGCGCGTCGAGGGTCGCGTCAATGCCGTCCCGGTTGTTGGTGGTGTGGTTGACATGGGCGACGCCGCGTTTGCAGAAAATATCCTCTATCTTGCCAATGCCGAGCGTGGTTAACCCTTGCTTTTCCAACGCGTCGAGTATCGTGTCCCCGGGCGGGGGAACGGCGTAGTCGCGGCGGTTTTCCGTGCGCCTGAAAGCGCCGCTTTCACCGGCGAACGGCCGCGCAATCACCCTGCCTACATTATATTCCCCGTTTAAAACTTCCCGCGCAATTTCACAGAGCTTATACAATTCGTCGAGCGGGATTACGCTTTCGTGGGCGGCTACCTGAAACACGCTGTCGGCGGAGGTGTATACGACGGGCGCTCCGGTTCGCACATGCTTCGCGCCGAGCCGCGCCATAATTTCCGTTCCCGATGCGACTTCGTTACCAAGCCAGGCGGGCTTGCGCCCGGCGCGGGTAAGCCATTCCCGCAGCAACCCGTCCGGGAAACCGTCCGGAAAAGTGCGGAAGGGCGTGTCCATAATCAGCCCCGCCAATTCCCAATGACCGCTGGTGGTATCCTTCGCCTTGGTGATTTCAGCCATACGGCCGTAAGCGGCGAGGGGGCTTTCTGCGGAAGGCAGGCAGGCGCTTTCGATATTGCCAAGACCCAGTGTGTAAAGGTTTGGAATTTCCAAACGCCCGCGCGCTTTGTAAATGTTCCCTATCGTGTTGGAACCCTCGTCGCCAAATTCCGCGGCGTCGGGCAGCGCGCCGATACCCGCGCTGTCGAGTACCGTTATTATTACCCTGTTGAACACGGTGATTCATTCCCTTTATTTTTGACTTTTCGCCGCTGAGTCGCGGTTTCAACTATGCTATGCGCCCGCGAAGGGCGCGACAGAATTTGCTTTGCGGGGGATTATATCACAAAAAAGTTTCAATCCGGGCGCACCCTTGCTACCGCCTCTTTCTGCGCGGCAATCACAGACTCCGTGAACGCGTCGAATACGGGGTCTTCTTTTTGCGCTTCGGGATGGCTTAGGAAATACTCCACCGACCAACGCGCCCCCTGGTCAAAGCGTATTTCCGCGGCAAAGCCCGGCACGAGCCGTTTAAGCTTGCTGTTGTCGAACACTACCGATACGGATTTGTCCCCGTGGAGCGGGCCGGTAAACGACGGTTCGCACGCGCAAAGGAAATCCGACGAAACGTGGTAAAGCTTCGGCTCCACATTAAGCGCGCCGCCTATGGAAGCGTAAATCTGGTTCCACGTCAGGCTTTCGTCGGACGTGATATGTACCGCCTCGCCAATGGCGTGTAGGTTCCCCATCAAACCCGTGAACCCTTTCGCGAAATCCCGGCTGTGGGTCACCGTCCAAAGCGAGCTGCCGTCGCCCTGCACCAAGACCGGCTTGCCGTCCATCATGCGCTTGATGACCTGCCACGCGCCTTTTTCCCCGTGCAGACCCACCGGAAGCGAATAAATATCATAGGTATGGCTTGGCCGCACCACCGTGAACGGAAAGCCGTGCTTCCGGTACGCGTCCGTTAAAATATTTTCGCACGCAATTTTTTCGCGGGAATATTCCCAATAGGGGTTGGCAAGGGGCGTGCTTTCCCGGATTAAATAATCGGAGAGCGGCTTCTGATAAGCCGAAGCCGAACTGATGAAAATATACTGCTTCGTCTTGCCCGAGAACAGCCGCACGTCCCGCTCCGCCTGCCCGGGGGTGAAGTTGATGAAATTCGCCACAACGTCGAAGGTTTCGCCTTCCAACAGTGAGCGAACGGCGCTTTCGTCGTTTATGTCCGCGTTCCAGTTCCGCGCTTTTACGCCCTCGGGAAGCCTGCCGCTTTGCCTGCCCCGGTTAAGCAGCGTAACGTCCCAACCAAGCGCTATACAGCGTTTCGTAATCTCGGTGCTGATTACGCCCGTGCCGCCGATGAATAAAATTTTCATATACACCTCCGTATTTTTTTGTTATATTTTACTGCAAACTTTGTACTTGACAAGTAAAGTAAAGGCTTATTCAGGCGCGTCGAGTGTTAAGCGGCGCGCGGCGGATTTAATTTAACACGAATCGGGGAATATTTATGCAAATCATTACCGTAACGGCGCTCGTTATTTTTTCCGCGCTTATGATTGGGGTCGGGTTGTACAGCGCGCGCAAAACAAAAACAATGGACGCGTTTTTGCTCGGCAACCGTAACATTGGCGCGTGGATGAGCGCGTTCGCCTACGGGACTTCCTATTTCTCGGCGGTCATTTTCATCGGCTACGCGGGCAAGCACGGTTGGGACATCGGCGTCGCCGCCATGTGGATTGGCATCGGCAACGCGATACTCGGCTGTTTAATCGCCTGGTTGGTACTCGCGAAGCGCACCCGCAACATGACCCACAGCCTTAACGTCAAAACTATGCCGGAATACTTCGAGGCGCGTTACGGGTCGAAAAATTTAAAAATCCTTTCCGCCATAATTATTTTTGTTTTTCTGGTTCCCTATTCCGCCGCGGTGTATAAGGGGCTCGGCTCGCTGTTTAACACCATATTCCCTTCCATTTCCGTCAATGTGTGTATGCTGATGGTGGCGGCGCTGACCGCCTGTTTTTTGGTGCTCGGCGGGTATATCGCCAGCACGTATACGGATTTTATTCAGGGAATCATCATGATCGGCGGCGTTATACTGATGGTCGTCATCGTAGCCCTCAACCCTAGCGTCGGCGGGATACCCAATATGATAGAAAGGCTTCGCGACGTCGAGCCTTCGCTGGTGCATATCTTCGGCGGCGATAAATTTACCTTCCTCGCGTGGAATATTCTGCTCACCAGTTTCGGAACATGGGGCTTGCCGCAGATGATCAGCAAGTTTTACGCCGTGAAAGACGAGTCCGCCATTAAACGCGCGACGGTGGTTTCCACGGTGTTTGCCGGGATAATCGGCGTGGGCGCGTACTT
>JAISWA010000261.1 GCA_031271275.1 Clostridiales bacterium
GTCAGCGCTCACTTGCGTAATGCAGCGATTACGCGGCATTCGCGCTTCCTTGCCTGTCGGAAATCTCGCTTCAAAATCCAACAAACGTAGATATTAGGCAGGCTCTTACGCCCGCCGTCCATGCCGGCGGAAAGGTATGCCAACCGCCGCGCGCACGAGCGTTATAGCGAATCAACTTTGTATGTAACCATCGTCAGCTATGCATTGTAAACGGTTCACTCCCTGCGTTTTCTACGAAAACGCTACGTCCGTTCACCACAATGCATTAACGCTTCCGATGGTCATAAATTAAGTTGATTCGCAATACCCCCGTGAGCGCGGCGGTTATATTTTGCCCGACGGGTACTCGCGCAAATTTTCGGGGGTTTTTAAGCGGCGGACGGGGTTACAATCCAGTGTTTAAGCCGAAAAAGTAAGCATAGTAATCCTATAGGTTACTATGCTTTAAAAAAGAGGCACCGGGCGGCGCGGCATACAAAAAAACGGCGCGACTGAGAAGCTTTTGTGTTATTATCCTCAACAAGTTTTCAAAACAATCCGAAGTTAGGTGTTGAAAAAATGCGTGTACTCGATTCGCTTCATTCGATAAATATTCCCGGTAACTATAAAGAATACTTGGCGCAATATATGGCTAATATCTCCGAAATTCCCTATATCCACACGGTTTATTTGTTTGGCAGCTGCGCGAACGAAGCCGTGACGAAGTTCAGCGACATAGACCTGTTTATCACCACAGACCGGGAAATTACCGAGGATGAAGAAGCCGAGATAACCGCGTTCAGGCGGCCTGCGTATTCTTTAAAAGCCATCCCGATGGACATAATAGTTCAGCCTGACCGTAAATTCAATGAATTCGCAGATATTGCCGGAATGGTTCAACACCAAATCGCAAGGAAGGGAATCAATATCAATGGATTATTATTCAAACGCGGTTGAAACGGAACAGGCGGCGCGTGTTTTATATGACGCGGAAATGTATCGTCAGGCTATATACTTGTTTTGTCTTGCTATCGAGTTGTATTTAAAATCCCGCCTTTATTTGGTTAAGCACAACGAAGATTTAGCACTGTCCCATGATATTATCGGTTTATACCATGCGCTTAATTCAAGGTTTGCATCCCCCGGTAATTTAGAGAAACTTATCGCAAAAAGCCGGAAATATTTTAACGAAGCCAGATACCCCTACACAGGCGATACCGGTATTTACACCCGGGGGTTTGCCGACGGATTTATAAACGCCGTCACAGAAGTTAAACAATATGTTGATACCCAATGCGTAGCAACAGAAGATGATTTGCAAACGATGTTTCGCAAGAATATTTGACTGAGTTTGTGTTATTATTACCGCGCAATCTCATTTTGAAAGGGGCTTACCCATGAAATTATTCATCGACACCGCCAACACCGAACACATCCGCGAGGCGGAGAGTTGGGGCGTTATCTGCGGCGTGACCACCAACCCGTCGCTTATCGCGAAGGAAGGCCGCGACTTCGTGGAAGTCGTCAGGGAAATCACTTCCATTGTAGACGGACCCATCAGCGCGGAAGTCATCGACACCCAACACGGGGGCATGGTAACGGAAGCGCGGGCGCTTGCCAAAATCCATCCCAACATCGTCATAAAAATCCCCATGACCGCCGAAGGCTTAAAAGCCACCAAAATCCTCACCGCCGAAAATATCAAGACCAACGTGACGCTTATTTTCAGCGCGGCGCAGGCGCTGCTCGCGGCGCGGGCGGGCGCGTCCTTCGTAAGCCCGTTCCTCGGAAGGTTGGACGATATCGGCAGCGACGGCATGAACTTAATACAGGAAATCGTGGATATTTTCTCCATGCACGCCATAGAGACGGAAATTATCGCCGCGAGCATCCGCAACCCCATCCATGTGATTAACTGCGCGCGGGTGGGCGCTCATATCGCCACTATCCCCTTCGCCATTCTCAAGCAAATGATCAGCCACCCCCTCACCGAGCAGGGCATCGAAAAATTCCTGAAGGACTGGGAGGGCGTCCGTAAATGAACGACCTTGCCGTAAATACACTGCGCTTCCTGAGCGTTGACGCGGTGCAAAAAGCCAACAGCGGCCACCCGGGGCTTCCGATGGGCGCGGCGCCCGCCGCTTACGCCCTTTGGAAAAACGTCCTGAAGCACAATCCCAAGAACCCCGCTTGGCACGACCGCGACCGTTTCATTTTGTCCGCGGGCCACGGTTCGGCGCTGCTGTACAGCCTGCTGCACGTGTTCGGGTACGGCGTTTCCCTGGAGGATTTGAAAAATTTCCGCCAATGGGGGAGCCTGACCCCCGGCCACCCCGAGTACCGCCACACCCCCGGCGTGGAAATCACCACCGGCCCGTTGGGTCAGGGCATCGCCAACGCGGTGGGGTTCGCGTGGGCGGAAAGTTATCTCGCGGCGAGGTTTAACAAACCCGGCCTGCCGTTGGTGGATCACTTCACCTACGCCCTGTGCGGCGACGGCTGCCTGATGGAGGGAGTCTCCGCCGAAGCCGCTTCCCTCGCCGGTACGTTGGGGTTGGGCAGGCTCATTCTGCTGTACGACTCCAACAACATCACCATAGAAGGCTCCACCGACATCGCGTTCACGGAAGACGTGCGCGGGCGTTTTGCCGCTTACGGTTGGCACACGCAAAAAATTGACGACGGAAACGATACCGCCGCCATCACGCGCGCCCTCGAAGCCGCGAAAAAAATAACGGACAAGCCTTCCCTCATCGAAATAAAAACCGTCATCGGCTACGGCTCGCCCAATAAGCAGGGGAAAGCCTCCTCCCACGGCGCCCCCCTCGGCGGCGACGAAGTTGCGCTGACCAGGCAAAACCTTGAATGGGGCTACACGGAAACTTTCCGCGTTCCCGAAGAAGTCAGGGAGGAAATTTCAAACTGGCAGCCCAAAGCCCAAGCCGCAGAGGACGCGTGGAAGGCAATCGCGGAGGAATACGCCCAAAATTACCCCGGCGACTGGAAGGCGTGGGAGTGCTGGCACAACCCGCAACCCGACATTGACTTTGAAAACTTGACGGATTTCTGGGAATACGAAGGGGATATCGCCACCCGCGCCTCGTCGGAAATCCTCCTTAACAAGGTCTGCAAGCTCGTACCCAATTTGTTCGGCGGCTCGGCGGACTTGGCGCCCTCCAACCTTTCCGTTATGAAGGGTCTGGGCGACTACGCCAAAGGCAACCCCGCCGGGGCAAACTTGCATTTCGGCGTGCGGGAACACGCCATGACCGCCATCGCCAACGGGCTGTCCGCCCACGGCGGGCTGCGCCCCTATGCCGCCGGGTTCTTCGTTTTCAGCGATTATATGAAACCGGCGCTGCGCCTTTCCGCCATGATGAAGCTGCCGGTGGTTTATATCATGACCCACGACTCCATCGGCGTCGGCGAGGACGGCCCCACCCACGAGCCCATCGAGCAGCTCGCCATGCTGCGCAGCATCCCCGGCTTCACGGTGATACGCCCCTGCGACACCCGCGAAACCGCCGCCGCGTGGGCGTTGGCAATCACCCGTACCGACTCGCCCACCGCGCTGATACTTTCCCGCCAAAACCTTCCGCTGCTGCCCGAAAGCGGGAAGGGCGCGCTCAAAGGCGCGTATATTTTGAGGGAATCCATCAACCCGAAAACCGGCTTGCCGGATATTCTGCTCATGGCTTCCGGTTCGGAAGTGGATTTGATTTGCAAAGCCCGGGATATTTTAAGGAAGGAACACGGCGTACACGCCCGGGTCGTCAGTTTCCCGTCCTTTGAAATTTTCAACGAGCAGAGCGGCGAATACAAACAGTCCGTGCTTCCGGACAGCGTCCGCGCGCGGCTCGCGGTGGAGGCCGCTTCGGATTTCGGCTGGCACCGGTATGTGGGACTGGACGGGGATATTATCGCCATAAACGGCTTCGGCGCGTCCGCCCCGGCGGGGACGCTGTTCAAGGAATTCGGGTTTACGGTGGAAAATGTAGCGGAAAGGGCGCTGAAGCTATATAGGCGGTAACGCCGCCCATATATTTTAGCGTTTTTGAGAGAATTGCTTTCAAAAACAGGGCATGCTATACTGCGAAAAATAGCATAGGGACTGTTCCCTCAGGGGGCTGTGATTCGCATGGAAGGTACTTTTGAAGCGCGGGGCGGTCAGCGGTACATACTCGCGGTGCAGCATCTGTTCGCCATGTTCGGGGCGACGATTCTGGTTCCCGCGCTCACCGGTTTAAATTACTCGGTGGCGCTCATAACCGCAGGCTTGGGAACATTGCTGTTCCATTTAATTACCCAAAAGAAGGTCCCTGTCTTCCTCGGTTCGTCCTTCGCGTTCATACCCTGCATCCAATATGTGGTCCAAAATAGCGGCGTCGCCTACGCGCAGGGCGGCATCATTATTGCGGGCCTTCTTTACGCGCTTTTTGCGGGCGTGGTGCTGCTCATCGGCGTCGGTCAGCTTAAAAAACTGTTCCCCCCGGTCGTCACCGGCCCCGTTATCGTGGTTATCGGCCTTACGCTCAGCCCGGAGGCGCTCAGGCAGTCCGCCGCCTGTTGGCCTGTCGCAATATTTACGCTGCTCGTGGTCGTGAGCATTTCTATATTTACCAAAGGTTTTTTTAAGTTGGTTCCCATCCTGATCGGTATTTTGTACGGGTATATCCTTTGCGTGGTGTTCGACCTCGGCGGCATCACAAACTTCATTTCCGAAACACCCCTTGTAAAAATCGAGGCTTTTGACGGAATCACCGCAAACCCGCTTACCTGGGTCAACGCGTTCTGGAAATTTGACGGAACCTTCTTCACCCTGCCGAAATTCTCGCTTGAGTCGGTTCTTTTGATTGCGCCCGTCGCTTTCGTCACGCTGATGGAGCACATCGGCGACATTACCACCAACGGAACGGTGGTCGGCAAAGATTTCTTCAAAGACCCCGGAATACACCGCACCTTGCTCGGCGACGGGCTTGCGACTTCGCTGGCGGGCCTGTTCGGCGGCCCCGCCAACACCACTTACTCGGAAAACACCGGCGTGCTCGCCGTAACCAAAGTGTACGACCCGTCCATCCTTCGCGTCACCGCCGTTTTTGCGGTGCTGCTCGGGTTGGTGCGCCCTTTCGGCGCCATCCTTTCTTCCATGCCCACCGCCGTAATCGGCGGCGTTTCCATTCTGCTATTCGGGATGATTGCATCCATCGGCATCCGCACCATGGCGGAATCCAAAATCGACTTTACCCATTCCCGCAACCTGATTGTCGTCGCGCTCATTTTGGTCGTCGGCCTCGGCTTGCCTGACGGTATCGCCATTACGGAAAGCTTTAACCTCTCCGGGCTGTTCCTCGCGGTAATACTCGGCGTGCTCGCCAACCGGCTGCTCCCGGAGGGAATTTAATGCCCGCGCTTGTCGCGATCCGCAACGACTACGACCGGTGCGCGCCCTATGACGGTTACGCGTCCTGGCAAGCTGTATGGGAAGAAGAAACCGGCCGCGAATTCGGGAAATGCGCCATGATTGGCTGCAGGAACGAAGCCGAGGAAGGCGTGCAGGTTTTTAAGCATAACGATAAACACGGGATGTGTTTTTATATCGTTCCGCTATGCGCCGAGTGCCTTACGGAGCGGTTTGACTCGTACTTTCGCGTGAACGGGGAGGATATGGTGTTGGTGGATGAGTGAAATAATCGGAACAGGAGGATAATATGGTCAAGAAAAAGGTTTACGCGGTGCGAGCGGGACACCGGACGGGCATATTTTATTCATGGTCGGAATGCATGGCTGCCATTAAAGGTTACTCCAAACCGGATTTCTGCGCGTTCTTCGAGAAGGAGGACGCGGTTGCGTTCATGAATGCCAAGCCCCCTTCCGATAAGGCGGAAGAAGAAAAGAAGTCGTGAAGATTGGCGGAGGATGTGCTTGGTAAGTGTAATAATGCCCGCGTACAACGCGGAAAAAACGGTCGAGGAGTCGATGCGCTCCGTTTTCGCGCAGACGTATAAAGATTATGAACTCCTCGTTATAGACGATTGCTCAAGCGATAATACCGTTGATATTGTCAAGCGCCTGATTTATACTGAAGCTGTTGATAAGCCAAACGCGCGGCTTTTGCGTTTGGGCAAGAACGCCGGCGTCGCGGCAGCGCGTAACCACGGCGTCGCCAACGCCAAAGGCGAATGGGTCGCGTTCCTTGACAGCGACGATTTATGGCGCGAGGACAAGCTTCAAAAGCAAATGGAATTTATCCGGGCGACCGGCGCAATCATTTCCTATACCGCTTCCGCGTTTATAAACGCGGAAGGCGTTTTTTTTGACTACGTGCTTCCCGCGCGGTATGAACTTGATTACAGGGATTTACTCAAGGCAAATTTACTTTCCTGTTCGTCGGTGATTGTCAGACGGGATATTATCGATAAAATAAAAATGCCGGACGGGAATTTGCATGAGGATTACGCGGCTTGGTTGAAAATTTTAAAAGAATATAAATGCTTCGCCTACGGCTTAAACGAACCGCTGTTGATTTACCGGTTGTCGGGAAATTCAAAATCCGCCAACCGATTCAGGTCGGGGATGATGAACCTCAACACCTATAAGCATCTCGGTTATAATTTTTTTATATCTTTTTTATTTACATTTCGCTATTTTTTTTATAGTATTAGAAAGCGGTATTATATTTACAGCGGACATGCTCCCCTGCTACCCACCTTAAAAAGCTTTGCTTATACAAAGATACTGCCTTTATTCCGCCAAAAACTCCCGCTGCAAAAAAGTTTCTCAGAAAATTCCGCGACGCAGCCTATCGCTATTATTTGCGATGAAATGACCTGGCAGAATTTTTCACGGGAAGCGGCATTGGTTTATTTAACGCCGAAGAATTGGGAAACCGCGTTCGAGCTGCCGCATAATAGGCCTCGCGTGTTTTTTTGTGAGGCGGCTTGGAGCGGCAGCGCGCAAAGCGGTTCATGTTGGCGCGGGCAAATTTATGATGACCGGCGTACCGGATATGAAAACCGCCACATACTTCTTAAAATTCTTGCCCGTTGTAAAGCCGATGGCATTCCAACCGTTTTCTGGGCAAAGGAAGACCCGGTATATTTTAAACATCACATTTATGATTTTACCGATACCGCACTGCGATTCGATTGCGTCTTAACCACTTCGGAGGAATGCGTAGAAAAATATAAGGGACTGGGGCACACGAACGTATGTTTATGGCCGTTCGGCTTTTCACCGGAAATTTTTCATCCGCCGTCTGATGAAGCTACTCCCCGTGAGCATGTTGCCATTTTCGCGGGCAGTTGGTATTCCGGTCAACCGGTTCGTTGCGCCGACACGGAAGCGCTTTTTGATTTTATACTTTCCAAAGGCATACCGCTTCGGATTTACGACCGTAACCGCATACGAGGGCGTTCCACCAAACCGTTCCCGCAAAAATATCAACAGTACGTCAACGATTCCGTAGATTATAAAGCGCTCGGCGATTTATACAGAAGCGTCGAATACGTCGCAAACATCAACACCGCCGGGGATTCCGCGACGATGTTCGCGCGGCGGGTATATGAGATTATGGCTTGCGGCTCAGTTGTAATCAGCAATGATTCAAAAGGAATGCGTAAGCAATTTAACGGGCGGGTATGGTTCACCGGGGAAGAAAGCCCATCAAACTTTCCGGAATTGCGCAAAAAAAATATTGACGAAGTTTTCTTAAAACACACAAACGCGGCACGGCTGCGATATTTACAGGAGAGATTTTTATCATGTATGAAGTATGCGTTGTAGGGCTTGGTTATATCGGGCTTCCCACGGCTTTAATGCTCGCCGCGCACGGCAACCGCGTCGCGGGGGTTGATTATGACACGCATCTAATCGAAACCCTTCGTTCCGGCAAAGTTACTTTTCAAGAAGACGGTTTGGAAGCGCTTTTCGCGCAAGCGTTGTCCGGTGATATACAGTTTTTTACGGAATATCAGAAAGCGAATTATTATATAGTTGCGGTCCCAACCCCCTTTGATAAAGACACCAAAAAAATCGACCCTTCCTATGTGATAAACGCGGTCGGAAGCGTGCTTGATGTCTGCCCCAAAAGCGCGGTCATCATTATCGAGTCTACGATTTCACCGGGTACAATTAATAAATTCGTGAGACCGTTTATACAAAGCCGGGGGTTCAGCGTCGGGGACGACATCCATTTAGTTCATGCGCCTGAACGGATTATACCCGGCGCCATGATTCGTGAATTAAAGCAAAACTCACGCATCATCGGTTCCGATTCAAAAGAAACCGGCGAGGTCGTGCGGAAAATATACGCGACCTTTTGTGAAGGCGAAATTATACTGACCGATATCCACTCCGCTGAAATGTCTAAAGTCGTTGAAAACACCTTCCGTGATGTTAACATTGCTTTTGCCAACGAGTTGGCGAAAATTTGCAGGCAGGACAATCTGGATGTTTACGAAATAATAAGAATCGCGAACATGCACCCCCGCGTGAACATTTTGAGCCCCGGTCCCGGAGTCGGAGGGCATTGTATTTCCGTAGACCCTTGGTTTCTTGTGGGCGACTACCCCGGTTTAAGTTTGTTAATCCATGAAGCGCGAAAGATTAACGACTCAATGCCGGCTTTTGTGTTGCAGCGCGTTCATGAAATTATGAAAGAGAATAATTTAACCGACATCAGCCGGGTAGGCTTTTACGGCATCACCTATAAAGAGGATGTGGACGATATCCGGGAAAGCCCCACCCTGCAGCTTTTTGAAATAATGCAAAAGCATTTGGGCGGCGGGGTAAAATTTTACGACCCGCTATGTAAGCCAGACATTTTGCCGGGGCAGGTTGCGGATTTTGACACATTCCTTGACAGCTGCGATATTATTGTTATCATGGTTGGACATAAACAAATTCTGAACAATATGCCGCGACTTGAAGGAAAATGGATTTTGGATACCCGGGATGTGTGTAAGATGCCGGGCGTATTTAAACTGTAAAAGTTTTCGAAAGGAATTCTTTTTCAATGAATGAAAGCACCCTATTCTCTCCTATTGTTTCTGTCATCATGCCTATGTATAACGCAGCTGATTCTATTGGCAACGCTATTAATTCTGTTTTGGATACCTACCGTAAAAACGATATAGAAATTATTGTTGTCGACGACTGTTCGACAGACGATTCTATGGCTGTCGCAGAGGAAATCCAAAAAGATAATCCAAATATTCACATATATTCTATGCCACAAAACAGCGGCAGCCCTTCAGCTCCTCGTAATTTAGGGATTGAAAAAGCAACGGGTGAGTATATTACATTCCTTGATGATGATGATTGGGTTAACGCGGATAATTTGATTAAAATGGTGGAATATGCTGATTACAATCATGTTGATTTTTTAAAAGGTTATTTATATGTTGTAAATAATAACGAAAAAAGCATCCAAAATCGATTACCGTATACTTCGGAATTAAACAGCAATATTATCAAACATTTAATATCACTACAGAGTACAACACAGGATTTTATTGTTCGTAGAACATTGTTGATGGAAAAAAATTTGCGTTATATTAAAGATTTAAAAATTGGAGAAGATACTGTTTTTATTGCATCTATTTTATCTTGCGCTAATGACGTTAGATATATAGATAAATATTTTCTCTTTTATAATAAAACAGCTATCAATCTTTCAAGCGTTTCCTCCACACAACATTTTGGAGATCGCGAAATGAATGATCAAATTACAGCCTGGGAGCTTGCAGAAGAAATATTATCTAATATTTCTCTTAGTTATTATCATTTAAGATTACATGCTAGTTTTAGAAATCTATTATTGTCTATCGTGCGTTTTTCCGAAGGGATAAGTTCAGAAACCTTTATACGACTGCACACTTTTGCTTCAATAAATAAAGCTCATTTAAACGGCAAAATGAATTTACATAAACGGTATGAAGCACTTTTTCATTCTATATTGGAAGGAGATTACCACGCTTATTTAGATGCAGCAAAAAAGAGATTGTTAATTGCAGGTTATGATTTAAAGTTTGTACTTCCAATCATACCATATTTGTCAAATGATTTCTCAATCCGTATAGATGAATGGGAAGGACATGCTGCTCATGATAAAAAGCAAAGTGAGGATTGTGCCATATGGGCTGACATAATTTGGTGCGAATGGATGCTTGGCAATGCAGTATTTTATAATAAAATCGTAAATAGTAATCAACGAATGGTTATACGGGCACATCGCTTCGAATTAGAGCGTAATTTTGGGTATCAAATAGATTATTCAAAAGTCAGTATGGTATTTGCAGTAGGTTATTATTATTTTGAACAGTTTTCTTCAAAGTTTTCCATACCAAGAGAAAAAATGCGTCTTTTGCATAATTATGTAGAAGATTCTATATATAAATATAATAAAGCACGACAAGAGCGTTTTAATATAGGTATGATAGGCATTCTTCCTGCTCGAAAAGGTTTTTATAAAGGCTTGCAGTTACTTGTTAAGCTTAGGGAGCACGATAATCGTTTTAAACTAACCATTATGGGTGATCGCCCAGAAAATGTTTCATGGATCAATAACAATCCTTCAGAAAAAGAATACTTTGATAAATGCAATACATTCATTCGTGATAATCAATTATCAGATTTTGTCGTTTATGGTGGATACAAAGAACGAAGCGTATTATATGATGATATTGATTATGTATTGTCTTTAAGTGATTCTGAATTTCCGGAATCTTTTCATTTATCTCCTGCTGAAGGAGCCTGCTCCGGTGCAATGGGTCTAATTTTAAAATGGCCCGGCGTCGAATTTATTTATCCTAAGGATTTTGTTTTTAGTTCTATTGAGGAAATAGAAGAACAAGTATTATTTGCGCTTAAAGATGATGAATTTTTTCACAATCAGGTTTTAAAATTACATGATTTTATAGTGGATAACTACAGTATTGATAAATTTCTAAAAATTTTAGGGTTTTATTTAAAACAACTTTTTAGTTTAGGATAATCGAAATGAAAAAAAAGGGCATTATTGCGAATATACAAATAAATTTTGATTATATTGTCTATTATTCTCGTATTATGTTAAAACAAAGAGTAGCAGGCAATTACCTTGGTTTTCTGTGGTTATTTATTCAACCGCTGATGTTTATGCTTATCTACTCGCTTGTTGTTACTGTTATTTTCAGCAATACCATGAAGCATTTTAATCTTCATGTTCTGATTGGTTTAAATACATGGACATTAGTGCAACGAACAATTATGACATCTGCAACAAGTATTACTCGAAATAAAGCAATATTTGAGCAAGTGTACTTCCACAAATTTGTTTATCCAACTGTCAATATGATGAGTTATGTATACGAATTTTTAATCTCGATAAGTCTTGTTTTTATAATGATGGTCTTTTCGGGTGTTCCATTCACATGGCATTTGATAGAAATTATTCCTATTTTATTTGTATGTATGCTTTTTTCTCTAGGTTGCGGTTTAGTAATTGCGCATATTGGCGTTTATTTGTTTGATTTAGCCAATATATTGGAATTCGTACTTAATTTTGTTTTCTATTTATCCCCGATAATGTGGAGTTATGAATTCATAGATTTTCGACTTATGTGG
>JAISWA010000007.1 GCA_031271275.1 Clostridiales bacterium
GTATCGCCCGGGCTTTTGAACTCAATAATATTATGCCCGAGAAAATGCTCCGCGAAATTTATGTCGATAACCGTTTCGGGTTTTTTCTTCACAATTACCGCGTCTATGCGAAGCGGCTCCGTGTTAAGCTGATGCTCCCGCGTAATTTGCAATACCGGCAGGTATTCTATGAAATCCGCCTGCAGCGCGGCAAAAAACGCGGAATGGAAATCGTGCTTCTTCCTTTCTTTTGCAACTATAAATACAGTATAGCAAATTCGCCGGAGACGCCGCAATCATCTGCGGGTATGTTTCCACGCCAAGCGCATGAACGCGTTTTGGTATCTTTGGCGTCGCGGACCTCATTTGCAATTTCACCGGCGAGCGGGTATATTCGGTTAGCCGCGTCGCGTCAAATGGGGCGCACGCAACACAAATCCGCAGTCTTGAAAAAACCGTAGGGTGGGTTAGGCTTGAAGCTTTCGTTGGACGAATGCGTAAAATTTTTTAAGGAAACGGAAGGCTTCGCGCGGTTGATGGACGGGATGCTCGATTCGTACATCCGGCATGAGCGCTGCTACGGGGCGGTCAGGCTTTCGCGCCCAACCCCCGGTGAGGAGCAGGCAATATCGGATTTTTTTAAGCGCGACTACTACGACCAGGCGCTGATTCGCATCGGGCTTGCGGATTTCGAGCGCCAGACGCAAAAGAACTTTTCCATTGACGTTACGCTTGAAGCGATCCTCGAGTTGTATTTCAACCGGAAAATCACGCGGAAAAGCCGCTCGCACAACAGAAACGGCAGCGCCTTCACCAAATATGTGGAAAGCGTGATGATTCCGCGATACGGCAGCACCGACGCCGCGCTGTGGTTAAGGGAGCCTTCCGCGCATACGCGGCGCGGGTACAGGAAACTGGCGGAGGATTACCTCATAAACCCCGACGGGGTTATTGCGGCGCTTGAAACCGTTTGCGGCGCGCTCAACGATATCCCGGAAACGGAAAACGCCGTCGGCGGCGCGCGCGTGCCTGCCACGCCGCTTGGGGAATTTTCGTATAAGCATACGGGAGACCGGCACGCTTTTGAAGCGGGCGGCAAAACAGGGCAGCTTTTCCTGCGGGCGCTCGCGTGGAAGTTTGACGCGGATTTCCCCGTTTCCCCGGAAGAATACGCGGCGCTGTACTTTAAAGCCGGGCTGATAGCGGAAGGAATCATGAGCCATGTGGCGGTGTTCGGGCTGTTGGCGTTTCGCGGCGACGTCCCGGACGAACCCTGCGCCGCGTATGGGAAACACGGCGAGGCGTATTTGCTTACTTTGGAGAATATCAACCATTTTTCCCGCGTGCGGGCGCAGGGCGGGAAAGTGTTTGTGGTGGAAAACATGAGCGTGTTCTCCGCGCTGTGCGAGCGGGTACGGGAATGCGGCTGCACCGTCGTGTGCAACGCGGGCGGGCTTAGCCCCGCCGCGGCGCTGCTGCTCGACATGCTGCACGGCGGCGGGGCGGCGGTTTATTATTCCGGGAATATGGATTACCCGGGGCTGTGCCTCGCGGACAGGATTTATTTGCGGTACCCGAAGCGTTTCGTCCCGTGGCGGCTAACAAAAAGCGACTACGATAACGCCGAGCCGGGGGCGGATTTTTACGAGGCGAACCGGCAGAAGGAAGAAGGCCTGCATAACGAAGACCTTGCCGCGCTGCTGTCTTATATGCGCAAAAAAGGGAAAACGGCGGAACAGTCCGCGTTGGTTAACGCGCTTGCCGAAGACATTAAAAACTTTTCACGGGAGGGCTGAGCATGGCGCGTATTATCGTCGAGAACGTGAATATAAGCAACTTGCCGCAGGCGGTCAAAGGAATGCGCAACCCGCTTGAAAGTTGGGGCAAATCGGACAGCGCCGTTATTTACGGCGTAAAAAATGCCGATGATAAAATAGAAATTAAAACAACGCCGCTGAGGGATTTTAACCAACCGCTAAACGCCGGCGTGATTGATTTTATACTGGGGGAAGACGACCGGGCGTTGGCGCTTAGGCTCATACGGGGGGGCGCGCCCCACGGCAAATTTTTGCGGCAAATCGGTTTTATCGCGGATATCACCGCCCCCATGACATGGTGGTGGGACTTTGACACGTATAAAGTTGCCACCACGAAAAATTCCACGAGCCGGATGCACAAGCTCGGTTCCCGTATGCTCACCTACGGCGACTTCGGTTGGGACGAAGCCGGCGAGGAAACGGAAAGTTTCCGCGCGGCGACGATTTCCCGCTTAAACGAGCGCATACTCGCCTGGCGTTCCGCGAAAAAAAATCCGGACGCCTCCGCCGGGGAGCTTCGGAAATTTTGGCGGGCGATTATCGACGACCTGCCGCAAAGCTATATGTTTAAATCTACCTGGAGCGGCAATTACCAAACGCTGCGGGAAGTTTATTTCTGGCGCAAAGGGCATAAGCAGGCGGAGTTTGACGAGTTCAGAAAATTTATAGAAACGCTGCCCTGCAGTGAGTTAATCACCGAGCCGTTTCAAAAACCGGAGCAGTAATCGAAAATGGGGTTGCCATGCGGGAGACAGGGGAAGTAATCAAGGCGGAGGGCGGCACCGTTACGCTTAAAATGAAGCGAACGTCCGCCTGCGGGCAGTGCCGTGCCTGCGCCGTCGGAAACGCGCCCGACGAATTGCGCGTTACGGTCAAAAACGAATGCGGCGCGAAAGAGAACGACCTTGTGCGCGTGGATTTAAAGCCGGAAGTTTTCTACAAAGCCGCGCTGATTATGTACGGGCTTCCGTTAACCGGGCTGCTCGCGGGGTTTTGGCTTGGGGACATGTTGGGCGCGGGGTTGGGTTTCGGCGAGTATACGCCCCTTATGGGGGCGGTCTGCGGGGCTGCGGCGCTGTTTATCGTTTTACTGTGCATCAAAAAACGGGAGCCGAAATGGAAGGCAAAGGGTTATGCCCCCGTTGCCGCCGAAATTGTTAAAAAAGCGTAAAAAACACCGGTAGCGAAACTTACGTATATAGGGTAAAATGACAACAAGGGGGGATAGCATATGAGGACAGCGGATGTTATCGGCAATTTGCAGTTCCAAAGCATTTTAAAACTTATTTTGTACATTTTAAAGGAAACCAATGACGAGGAAAAAACGACAAAAGTGCTGTTGAACCTGATTAAGGAAGCGGTGTAGGTATTATTATAAATCCCGGTACATGTTCGCGAATTTTGTATATTGCCCCAAATACGTAAGCTCCACCGTCCCGGTGGGGCCGTTTCTTTGTTTGGCGATAATGACTTCGGCGTGGTTCTTCTTTAACGTTTCCGGGTTGTAATACTCGTCGCGGTATAAGAACGCCACCACGTCCGCGTCCTGTTCAATAGCGCCCGACTCCCGCAAATCGGAAAGCATGGGCCGGTGGTCTTTGCGCGCCTCCACCGCGCGGCTGAGCTGCGCGGCGGTAAGCACGGGAACGTGCAGTTCCTTGGCAAGCGCTTTCAGGGAACGGGATATCTCGGAAATTTCCAACTGCCGCGACTCCGCCCTTGAGGACGAGCCGGACATCAGCTGCAAGTAGTCTATGACCACCAACCCGAGGTTTTTTTCAATTTTAAGCCTGCGGCATTTGGCGCGCATTTCCGCCACGGATATACCCGGCGTGTCGTCTATGTACAGCGGCGCGTTGGAAAGGGGCGCCACGCTGTTGGAGATTTTCTCCCAGTCCGTATCCGACAGCTCGCCCGTGCGAAGGCGCTGGGCGTCCAAATTCGCCTCGCAGCAAAGCATACGGTTGATAAGCTGTTCCTTCGACATCTCAAGGCTGAATATGGCGGTGGGCACCGCGTTCCGCACGGACGCGTGCTGCGCGATGTTCAGCATAAACGCGGTCTTGCCCATGGAAGGCCGGGAACCTATCAAAATCAAATCCGCCGGCTGCAAGCCCGCCGTGCGCTTGTCGAAATCCACAAACCCCGTCTCAACGCCGGTGATATGCCCCTTCGACTGGTACAATTCCTCAAGCCGGACTAACGCGTCGGTGAGCACCGCGCTTATATGGGCGAAGTCGCTGACGTTCCTGCGCTGCACAATATCAAAAATACTTTTTTCGGCGTGTTCCAGTATGATTTCCACTTCCTCGCGGGCGTCGTAGCCCGCGGCGGAAATTTCGTTGGCGGCTTTAATAAGCCGGCGAAGCAGCGCCTTCTCCGCGACGATGCGCGTGTACTGCCGTATGTTGGCGGAAGTGTAGTACGCCGCCGCAAGCTCGATAATCCGCTCGCGCCCGCCGGTTTGCTCCAACAGCCCCTTTTCCGTCAGCTTGTCGCCGAGGGTTACCACATCCACCGGAACGCTGCGGGCGAAAAGCTCCGTCATGGTTTCAAAAATCGCCTGATTGTCGGGGCGGTAGAAGTCTTCCCCGCGCAGGGTCTCGCACGCGGCGGAGATGGCTTCCCTGTCGTAAAGCATACTGGAGAGCACCGCCTGCTCCGCCTCGGTGTCGTTGGGGGGAATGCGCGGGATGTATTGGGTTTGACCGTCCATTATTTAGTATCCGCCACCACGTCGAAAGATATCTGCGCCGCCACCTGCGCGTGCAGTTTTGCCGTTGCGGTGTAATGCCCCACCGCTTTCACGGGCTCCGAAAGCACAATCTTCTTTTTATCCATATGCATGTTGGCCTGCGACATTAAAGCCTCCGCGATTTCCTTGTTGGAGATGGAACCGTAGAGCTTTCCGTTCTCCCCGACGCGCACCGGTATGCGCAGGTTTTTTTCTTTTAATTTCTCCGCGAATTCCTTCGCCGATTCCAAATCTTTCTGCAGCTTGTGCTCGGCGTTCCGCTGTTTCGATTCCAGCTCGGCCATGTTGGCCTTCGTCGCTTCCGCCGCCAGCTTGCGCGGCAGTAAAAAATTCCGCGCGTGGCCGTCCGCCGCGTCGATGATTTGCCCCTTCTTGCCTGTGCCCTTCACGTCTTCCAGTAAAATAACTTTCATAACGCCCCTTCTTTCCTGTGAAAATATAGACAGCGAATAAAATAATAATAATTATAACAGATTGCCGGATTTATGGTATGATTCGTTACGGTAAGACAACATGCACATTTACGCTTTTGCCGTGTATAATCTTAACAGAATACAACCCTTGTTTTGACAAAGAGAGGAAGCCTTTATGGATTTTCAGTTGAGCTACACACCGGATATGGAAAACGAACGTTGGAACGTAAAATTATCAGGGGAAATTGACATTTTTAA
>JAISWA010000026.1 GCA_031271275.1 Clostridiales bacterium
CAGCGAATGGGAAAACGCGTTGTTGATGGCCTGATAGACGCTGCTGAAGCCCCCGCCCCCGGTGGGCGAAGCGAGGGACGAAAGCTTCACCCGCAGCAAGTTCTGCGTGCTGTTAAACAACTGGGGCATGGTGGTGTCGTTCCAGTTCCAGACAAAGCTTAACACGCCCACCGTAACGAACGCGGGCTTCGCCGTGGGCAGCACAATGCCCAGAAAAGTGCGCGGCACGCTCGCCCCGTCCACGTAGGCGGCTTCTTCCAGTTCCTTGGGCAGGCCCCGGAAGAACTGCCGGAAAATATAGATAAACAACCCGCCGGAAAGCCCCTGCCCCAACGCCGCGAGCAAAAACAGCGACGCGGGCTTCTGTAAAAGATGAAGCTGTTGGAACAGCACATACTGGGGCAGCATGTAGGAAGCGGGCGGCACGATAATGCTTAAAATAACTAGCACAAACAAAAGCGAGCGCCCCTTAAAGGGCATACGCGCAAAGGCGTAGCCCGCCAGGGCGGAGCTTAACATTTGCAGCAGCGTAACCGCCGCGGTGCAAAGGGCGGTGTAAGCCAACGCCACGGGGTAATTTAAAATGATGTACGAAACAATAATATTGTTGAACGTGACCACCGGGGGAATCCACATGGAAGCGGCGGAGCCCAAATCATAAGGGTGGAAGAAGGCGTTTGAAATCATAAACAGCAGCGGGTACAGAATCATAAACGCGAGGGACGCAAGCAGCGTATACCGGAACGCGCCCACGGCAATGGCGAGGCCGGTTTTTTTCAGGTAGTAGGGGGTAAGCCGCCGCTTAATCATAGTAGAACACCGTCCTTGACATAAGGTAGGAAACCGGAACGATTACCAGTACGTTGGCGAACATATACAGCGCGGACATGGATGCGCTCAGCCCGAACAGGTTCTGGCGGAAGGCGACCTCGTGCAGGCGCTCAAGGAACACGACCTTCGTCCCCTCGATATAGGTATAGTGCCGGGTGAAGGCGTCGATGATGCTGTACACGGCGCACAGCACAATCATGGGCGAAATCATGGGCAGCGTAACCTTCCAAAAGGTTTCGTACTGGGTCGCCCCCTCAATTTTCGCCACCTCGTAAAGGGACGGCTGTATGGACTGCAAGCCCGCCAGAAAAATAAGCGTGGGCACGCCGGAAATGGCGAGCACGGAAAAAATACCGGTAACGGCGGAGGACACATACCCCACAATTTCCGTGGGCAGGCCCGTTTCGTTCAATATCTCAATAAAAAACTCCGCGCCGAAAGCCGCGCTCGTGGTCGCGCCGCTTATTTCCATGGAAACGGAGTCGGTTCCGATAATATGCGCGGTGGCGATACTGGTGCCCATGATAATCGGGATAAAGAAAACGGTGCGCGCCACGTTGCGCAGGGGGTATTTGCCGTTCAGCAGCACCGCCGCAAGCAGCGAGAAAATAACCACGATAACCACCTTGGGCAGCGATTCCATGAACATGGTGAGCAGCAGCCGCACAAACATCGGGTCCGTCCTGAACGCCCGCGTAAAATTAGACAGGCCGGTGAAGCGCATGACCAAACCGTCCTCGGACAGCGAAACCTGGTTAAAGGAGTACCATAACGAGGAACACAGCGGTATCAGGAAAAACACGAACGCGCCAACCATCCACGGCAGCAGGAACAACACGCCCCACCGCGCGGTGTTCACGGCAAGCCCCCGGGCTTTTTTCTTTCCTGCCATTCTATTCACCCCTTTACTCCGCTATAACAAACGCCTTCGCGGGAACCGTATGCCCGCCCGCGCTTACGTCCGTTTCGCCGTAATTGATTAAAACCGTAACCCCGTTGGAATATTTTACGGAAACCAAGCCGTTCTCCGTTTCCTCATGCGCCGCTATTTCCGCCCCGGCGGTGCGCCGGTAAAAGTCGTTGAACCGGGCGTAATATTCGCCCACGGCGTCCGCCCAACGGGCATACCGCGTCATGTAATAAAAGGGCTGCTCATAGGTCACAAATTCGCTGTTCGCCTTTTTCAGCGCGGAGCCGAACATCAGCTCCGGCTCCGCCGTAAAAATAAATTTCAGCGCGCTGCGGGTTTCCACCGCCTTCAACAGGTACTCGTCAAAGCCGTCCCAACTCATCATGTCCGCGTTGTACGCGACCATGGAATAGGGCACGTCGTTGTTAAGCACCATCTGCGCGAAGGGGACGGAACGGCTTATCGCCCTGCGCCCGCTTCCGGTTACGGGCAAGTCCGTCACCGCCGACGCGAAAGGCAGCGCATAGGCGTTGGCGTTGGAAAACAGCAAATCCAGGCCGGAACTTTCCAAATTCCGCAGGCTTTCGCTCACATAGCCGGACGCGCCGGCGCGCATTAGCTGCGTCTTTTTCCCGTAGCTCCCGTAAAGGAGCGTACCCGCGTCGGTTATGCCCAACCCGCCAAGCCCGAGTTCCGCCATGTTATCCCCTATGGTTTGGGCGTATTGGGGCAGGCGGTGGGGAATCAAATAGGTTTCGTGGGTCAGGTGGACCGTGCGGTTGGCGATGTCGAAGTACGTGCGGGGCGCGTAATCGTTGTCTATGGTGCGGGCGTAATCCTTCGAGGCGGTAAACCCGCCGAGCAGTTTATCCCCCACGGATTGCAGCCGGACAGCCGGGTAAAAGCCGATTCCGTTTTCCGACGCGAACGCCGCCAACGCCGTCACGCCCTTGCCGCCGCCAATGCTGTTTGGCACCGACACCTTCGTAAGCGGTTCGTTCTTTACGCCCTTGTTTGCCCAAGCCGTGTACTGCGCCTGTATGTTGCCGATGCCTTTCCCCTGCAAATCACGGAGGATTTCCTCTGCTTGGGCGGCGGAGGTGGCGGCGTCGTATTCGGTGACGGGGAAGCCGAGGAACATTCTTTCCTGCGCCGCGGTGGCGACCATTTCCACGAAAAACGGCGCGTCGCTTGAGGGTTCGTTCCGCTTGAGCATTTCCCGCTCCCGCAAATATTCCTTGTACGCGCCCGCCATGCCGGTATAGTCCGCCTGCTCCCCTTCCAAGAAAATATAGCGCATGGCAAGGTCGCCGCCGTAAGGCGCGTCCAGGTACTTGGGCGAGGAAGAACCGCCCCCCGTCATAATCAGCCGCTCCACGTACAGGAGGTTGAAGCTGACGTTCACCTTGTTGAACTCGTCCATCTTCCCCGCCACATTGGCGGAAACCGTGGCGATTTCCGCGCCGCCCTCAATCACGCCGAGCAGCGCGATGCCGTTTTTCTTTATACCCACCACCGGCAAGGTCGCCGGGTTGAAGGTTTCCTTATAAAAAAAGGGCGCGCGCAGCGGGTCGTCGCCGTATACGGGCATCTGCAGCACCGGGGCAAGGGGGTCGCCTTCGTTAAAATCAATCACGCCGCCGCTGCCGTCCGGCACAAACAAATACCCCTCATCCTCCGCGCCGCCGGAAAGCAAATACGGCGTCAGCGTCACCTCGCTGACGGGGAAGCGGTCGTCGGAAAGCATTTCGCTTAACGGCATACGCACGGTTAAATCCTTGCCGTCCAACGTGTATTCCACCGTGAAGCGGAAGAACACATCCGTCGCCGGCGGTTCCTGTTCCCACTGGGCGTTGTCCTTTGCCAGTTCCTCCGGCGTATACTTGCCCAACTCATAGAAATATTTGTTCATCCGCCCCAACGCGAGCTGAGGGGCGACGTTGGGCTTGCCGTCCTTGGTATAGGGCGCCCACTTGCGCACTACCTTTTCGGAGGTCACGGTGTAAAAATTGTCGAGCATTTCGTCCCGTTGGTCGTCGTCCAAATATTGCAGCACCAACGCTTCCAACCGCTCCATGCTGATGAAATAGGGGAAAAGGTCGAGGGACAGCCGGTCTTTCTCGCCAATCAGGTAATAACAGCGCACGCCGTTTTCCATCCGCTCGTACTCCGCCTGATAAAACGCTAAGCTCATGGAGTAATTGTCGAGCATTTTGGTGGTGGCTTCTACGCGGCTGGTGATATAGGTAAAAGTGAAGTCCGACTTTTGCGAGTTCTGTACCAGGTCGTTGCCTTCCGAGCCGTAAAGCTGCTTGGTTTCGTAAAACGCGCCGGTCTCTTTGGATACGACTTTGAAATTGGAATATTCCGTGTCCGCCCAAAGCTCCGCCTCGTCGTTCTCACACACAAGCACAAACTCGTTGAACATGGTCAGCTCGAAATCCTCAAACGGCGCCGGGCTGTCGATGACAACCGGTTGGGACGCTGTTTCCGTACCGCCGCCGCACGCGCCCGCGAAAAGACAGATGATTATCAGGGCGACGCCCGTCATTTTCCTCATAACCCCACCCCACCTCCGTTCATTACATTAAGACCTCATACGCAGTTCATAAATAATCGTAACGACAAACATACGCAGCTCGTTTACCAGCGAGGCAAACAAGGCGAGCACAAAAATAATAACGAGCATGGCGAAAATCGTTTGCAGCACCATGAGCAGGGAGCGGAAAAACGAATACTCGTGTATTACCACCAGCCCGATGAACAGGTAAAAATAAAACACCACGGTCCCGAACACAAAGAAGAACACCGCGAACGCGCCTTCCTCCTTGGTGACGAAATTGGAAACGAGAATGCCGATAAAGGTCAAAATCAGCTTAGGGTACAGGGCGTAGGCGTACACATGCAGTATGTCCCTCGCCGTGCCCTTGCCCTCGGAAATGGAGGTGACGCTCCAGTTGCCCGCGATAAACAGCAAAACGGGCAGCAGCGTCATGAGCATGACGTAAGGCACGCTGATAATGTGGTCCGGCTCGTATTCCCAACTTACCGCGAAGCCGGTGTACGTTTCTTCCATGATGGCGGACAGGCACAGCAGGGCGAGCATCGCCACGGCAAAGTGTGTGCGCCCCCGCCGCAAATATTTCATGTCATAGAAGCCCTTAAACGGGCGCGAAAGTATGTACAGCGGGGTACGCAGAAAATTTTCCGCGATTACGCCCGCTCGCGTCTTTTCCATTTCCTCACCGCCTTATATGCCGCGTATGCCGCTGTCAGCGCGATTATCCCCACGAATATCCACGTAAAATTCCCGGCGATAAACCGCTGCCGGTTCTTTTGAAACGCTAAAGAGAAATAATCCACGTTCCGGCCCGTCTTGAAATACTCCTCGGCTTCCGCCGTGCGCCCGCTGTGGTACAGGGCTTTGCCCACGCCCGTATAGGCGTATTGGAAATGCGGGTTGTAGTCGATGACCTTTTCCCATTCCCCGGCTGCCGCCGTAAAATCCGAATTGTGTTGGTGCTCCGAGGCGGCGAGTATCGCCCGCCCGAACTCCGTCATTTCAAACACTTCCACGGAAAGGCTGCCCTTGTCCAGAAACACGAGCTTGTCGCCCATGATGCGCATGTCGGAAACGTTCTGGAATTTTCCCTTGCCCGCGCCGGAACCGCCGAACACAAACAACAGGTAGCCGTCCTCGTCATAGGCGAAAACATGGGAGCGCTTGGCGTCGAAAACAAAATACACGCCGTAGTCCGTGGAATCGATGGAGGTCAGAATGGAAGGCCCCGCCGGCACCGTCGCGCCGAAGCTGTTTATCCACATGTCGCCCATGGGCACAAAGTCCGGGTCTTTGGGGTAACGGAGGATGTTAGTGCCTTTGGCGTTCAGCTTGCGGATGGGTTCCTCCTCGTTCTCCCCCGCCACGGTGGCAAGCACGAAACCGTCGCCGTCAATGGTCAGGTTGCTGAAATTAACCGGCAGCCACGTCATGGAAGTGGCGCGTTGGGCGGCGGACTGAATCGCCCGCCAGAAAAGGTCCATCACGGTGTAAACCACCTTGACCTGCCCGAAGTAGCGGGAAAAACTGCCGTCCGCGTTTATCTCCACAATGCCTTCGTACACGTTGCTCGCCACCACGTACAGGCGGCCCACGCTGTCCACCGCCACCTTGCTCGGCCGGTACGCCACGTTTTCCAACACCATGCCCTCCGGTTTGTAGAAGGCGCTTTCAAATTCAAAATTTTCATCAAAGACCAACACCCTGCCCCGCAGGGGCTCGCACACGTACACCCTGCCGTCGTCCGCCGCCCATATCCCCGCCAAATCGGTGAGCTCCTGCTCCTCCCCGTCCTCCGTTACCGAAGTGACGATGCGCTGCGTTTTAAAGGCGTAATCCGTAATAATCAGCTGCTTCCCGCAGGAGATAAACACGTTCCCGCCGCCCACCGCCAAGCCGGAAAGCTTTGAAAAATCCTCCGCGCCAAAGTCCGAGGCGATATAGGAGCGGCTGTGCCGGTACGGCGGCAGGGACGGCGCGGGGAAAATGAAACGCTCGCCCCCGAAGCTGTAGACATAGCTTTCCGCCCGCACCGGCAGCACGGTCAGCAGACAGGCAAAAAGCGCAAGCGCCATGGTTTTAATCCATCTTCTCATATCAATCCTTCATTCCCGAGGTGGACATGGTTTCCAACACGTTGGACTGCATGAATATGTAAAGGGTAATGGGTATCAAAAACATAATCAGCGACACCGCCGCCGTTACGCCCTGCCGCGCAATGCCCACGGAGGCGATTTGCTGCAGCGCGTAGCTGATGGGCTTCAGGCTCTCTTTGTAGATGAAAATATTCCCCGTGACGCCCCACATGCTTTGGAAAGAAAAAATGAGCAGCGTAATCCACGCGGGCTTTACCGCCGGCATGACCACGCCCCACAGGGTCAGCATTTCCGACGCCCCGTCTATATGCGCCGCCTCTATTAAACTGGACGGCACCTGGGTCATAAAATTTTTCATGAGATAAAGCCCGAGGGACGAGGAAAACGCCGGCAGGATCAGCGCGAGGTAGGTATCCACCAAGCCCAACCGCGACATGATGACGTAGTTGGGCACCGAGGTAACGGCGGTGGTGAACATAAGCGAAAGCACGATAATCTTCGACAGGAACTCGTTCCCCGCGAAGTCGAATTTGGCGAGGGGGTATGCCGCCATAGACGCGAACACCACCTGCCCCGCCGTACCCACCGCCACCACGAACAGCGTGTTAAACAGGTGCCGCGAAAACGGCACGAGGGAATTGGAGAACAGCTCCCCTAAGTCCATGAAATTTTCCAACGTGGGCGTGTTGACGAAAATATCCGGCGGGAATTTGAGCTGCTCGCTGAGGGGCTTAAAGGCGTTGTTCGCCATGAATATGACCGGGAACAGGTAGAGCAGCGCCATAAACGTCAGGAAAATAAACAGCGTGACGTTCCCGCCGAAGGAGCGGGCGCCCCGTTTCCTGGTAATGGTTTTGATAATCGAAGGCTTACTCATGTCCCCACCCGCTTAATCAGCGCCTGTATGGGCCTGTTGCACAGCAGCATAATGGCGAACAGCACCACCGCGATGGTGGAGGCGTAGCCCATTTCCATGCGCAGGTTGCCGAAGTCGGTCAAATGGTTGGCAATGGTGTGGGTGTTGTACCCGGCGCTGGGGAAGCCCGTGAGCTGTATGGTAAGGTCGCCCACGCCCAAGGCGCTTGTGATGGACATAACCGCCCCGAACATCAGCTGCGGGCGCATGTTGGGCAGGGTGACGTACCACAGCTCCTGCCAGCGGTTTGTGATTCCGTCCACCTGCGCCGCCTCAAACTGCGACTTGTCGAGGGTCTGCAAGCCCGCGATAAAGGACAGGAACCCGAAGCCGAGGCTCATCCACAGGGAAACGAGAATCACCACGAGCATCATGGTTTTTTCGTCTGAAAGCCAAAGCATCGCCTCGTCCATAATCCCCAGGGAAAGCAGGTGCGCGTTAAGGAAGCCCTTGGGGTCGCCGGAGAAAATAATCGTAAACACCAAGTACACGTTGCCGGAAATGCTCGGCGCGTAAAAAATGACCGTAAGCACCGCCCGCAGTTTGGGCCGCAGCTCGTTTATCAGCCACGCCATCAGGAACGACAGCATATAGCCCGCCGGTCCGGTAATTACCGCTATGATGAAGGTGTTCTTCAGCGCGGTGATAAACACCGTGTCGTTAAGGAACAGGCGGCGGTAGTTTTCCAGAAACACAAAGCCGGGCGACTGCAAAAGGTCGTAGTTCGTCAGGCTTATGACCATGGCGGCGAGCACCGGCAGCACCGTGAACAGGAAAAACAGCAGGAAGAACGGAAGCATCATCAGGTAATAGGGCAGGTTCTTCCTGTAATTGTAGCGCCCGTTGGAGCGAATTTTATCGTCCATCGCTAATCCCGAATTCCTTCCGTTTAATATCGAGCTCCGTATTTATTTCCTCGCAGGCTTTGTAAAGGGCGTCGGCGGGGTTGACGTTCTCGTCCTCGGTGATGACGGAGACAAAGGCGTTGTCGATAGCCCTGCCGGTAATGTAACTGCCGGGCACCTGCGGAACCGCCCGCGCCCATGTCAGCCCTTCGTTAAGCACCGCCAGGTTGTCTTTGCCCCAACCGATCCGCTGAAAGGCTTCCAAGTTGGCAACGGGGTAGCGCCCCGCCAAACCCAGAATGGACTCCATCTGCACGGCGTAGCTGTACTGCGTGTCCGCACTGGTCCACCACTTCAAAAATTCCCAACTGGCGTCAAGCACCCCGTGCCGTCTCGCCGTCTGGTCTACAATCATCGCGCCGCTGACGTTTAAGGAAACGTCCTTGCGCGTACTCCCGTCCGCCCGGGCGATACCCGGCACCGGCACCATGCGCCAGTCGCCGCGTATTTCCGGCGCGCCCACGGAAAGCCGGTTGAAGGTGGAGAAATCAATCACGCCGATGGGTACCTCCCCCAAGCGGAAGCGCGTGACAAAGTCCGTCGTCACCACGAAGGTGTGCTTGGTATACAGCTCCGTCCAAAATTTAAACGCCTGCACGCCCTCCGGGCTGTTCATCAGCGTAACGGAGCCGTCGTCGGAATACACTTGCCCGCCGTGCTGAAACAGGATGGAAGCGAAGGTGGAGTTAAAATTCTTCGCGCTGGTGGAGCCGGTGGCGCCGAGGGATTCCTGCCCCGACGCGGCGGTGGTGCCGGTACTCGTCTGCACATTGGGCTGAGCGGCGGTGGAGAAGTAAATTTCCATGGTGTTCTTGGAAAGGATCGGAACCATCGCCAACAGTTCGTCCATGGTCGCGGGCGCTTCAAGTCCCAAGCTTTCCAGAATATCCGTCCGGTAGAACATCACGTTGAAAGACATTTGGTCGGGCAGGGCGTAGCATGCCCCGTCAAAGGAAAAGGTATCGATGGCCGCCGGGGAAAACCGCTCCGCCACCTGGGCGAAGTCGGCGAACCGGGTCAAGTCCGCCGCGCCGTTGCGCAGCCCGAAATTGACCGGCGTACCCGAGGCGAGCTGTATGTTTACGTCCGGCCCGATGCCGGTAATGGTCGCGGGGATAATCGCGTCGGCGTTAATCAGCCGCAGGTTTACGTTGATATGGTGCTCCCGGGCAAAGGATTCCGAAATAAGCCTGTTGAGCACCGTATACTGGTCGCGCCCGGTGGAAACCCACACCTCGATGGTTTTCGCGTCCGCCCCGGCTACGGCGCGCTCGTTGTCAAAATCGTTGGTAAAGGAGCCGAGAAACGCGCGGAGGGTGTGCACGGCGTTTTCAAAGAAATTGCCGGAGGCGGGCGGCAGCTTGTAATCTTTGGGGGAAACGATGAGGTAATCTATTTGCAGGGGCTGCTGAAGCACTTGCACCATCCAGTCGCCCAAGGCGGATATGCAGCTTTTAAGGTCAACAAAATAAGACGTAAGCTTATCCGGGTTGTCAATCACCCGCGTAAGCGTCGTCTCGAAACGGTTTAAAATCGCGGTGGAGCCCGCGTAGGATTTTCCGATGGAATTAATTTCAGCCATTATCTCCCGCACCTGATCGCGCTCGTAAACCAGGCGCTGGCGCAGGTCGGGAATGAGGGTGTACAGGTTATAATCCCGGTATTTGTCCGGCGTCGCGCCGGTAAAGACGGCGACGTCTTGATAAATGCGGTTGTTGCGCTTAAGCAGCTCGCCCACGCGCTCCGTCAGCGACGAAAAGACCCCAAGCGTCGCCTCAAGGGACAGGGCGTTGACGCCCTCCCTCAGGTAAAACAGGTAAGGCTCGCCTTCGGAATCGGACAGGTAGTCCAACTGGAAATTCGTATTGTATTCAAAGCGTAAATCCTGCGCTTCCTTAAACGGCACCTCGCCGTTGACGCGCAGGGAGCGGGTGGAGAACGCGCCGCGGGTCACCGCCTGTTTGGTTTTAAGGGCGATGGCGTACAGCCCCTCCCGGGGGACGGTCACTTCCCATTCCGCCAGGGTGCCCGGGTCGCGCCAAGTAGTGCCGCCGATGGTATTTAACGTGACGTAAGTGGGGTGATAGGGCTCCGTTTTCGGGGACGTGCGGTCGTTGATGGGGTAAAGGCTCGGCGCGGACTTAAACGTCGCGTCCTCCGCCTGTATTTTCAGCGGCTCGCCGTTTATTTCGGCATAGCCTTTCGCGCGGTTTTCCCCGTCGTATTCCGCGTAGGTCGGAAGGGCGGCGTAAGGCGTCAGGGTAAGGGTTTCCATTAAAACGGACGCGTCTTCGCTGACGATGGAAAGCGTATGCGCGCCGGCGGTCAGGTAAAAGGCAAAAGGTTCCGTATGGTAGCCGTCGGTGCTTACCAACGCCGCCTCCGTCCACCGCTCCACTTCCACCTGCGGCGGGAAATCCTGATTGCCCTGCTGCGTCTTATAACTCTTATGGGCGTCCTGATAATAACGGCGCAGTTGGATGTCGCCGCATTCCGCGAAAGGAACCGCGCCGTCGAGCAGCACCCGGCGGACGATTTGGCTGCCGCCGACCACGGCGGCGTAACGGATTGAAAGGGTGTACCAACCCGCCGCCGGAATTTCCGCGTTGTAATGCAGTTCGGTGTTTTCGTCGGCGAGCACGTATTCGCCGCTTATTTCCGCGCCCGTCTGCGACGCCCACGCGCTTGCCGGAATGACCACCGGCGCGGCGTTTTTATCCGCGCTGACAGGCGGACCGTTGACCGACAGGTATTCGGTATACGACATACCGACGGCGGTAGAAACCTCGCCCGCGTATGCGGCATGGGTGGTGAGGAGAAGAAATAAGGCGGTTATAAAAAGCAGGCGTCGCAATGTATTCACCCGCAATCGGTTTTAAGTATGAAAGACGGTTATTCTGCCGCCGCCGTCATGACGGTTATTCCGCCGCCGCCGTCATTCTGAGCGTAGCGAAGAATCTTCCCACTGTGGCGGACAGATTCTTCGCCTTCGGCTCAGAATGACAGGCTCGGCGTGACAGGGTCAACGCCCTATCATGACAGGGCTATAATTCAGAACAGTTGAGGTTTATGCCAACCTCCGCTTATTCCGTTTCTTCCGGCGGGGTAAAGGAATCATAGATGGCCTTCATTGCCGCGGGGAGGGTTTCCGGGTCGATGAACCCGTTCTCGGAAATGCGGTGCAGGTCGGAGGGGAGATACGCTTCCCATACGCCCCGGGGGTCTTGCGTGGTGGAAATGGCTTTGTTGATGGTCTCGTAGAAGGTAAGCCAGTCGCCTACAAAGTTTTGAGGCTCGAAGGGCGTGCTCCTGCTTACGTACCAGTTCCACAGCTCCATATCCAGTTCCGTCTGGAACCATTCAATAGCGTCCGCGTCGCTTAAATCGGGTTTTTCCCCGGCTTCCGTCAGCGCCTTGACCGTTTCAAAATCTTCCTGCGCGTCTTCGCCCTGATACATCAGGCACATTTTATGGAACTGCTCGGGCGTGATTTTGTCCTTCGCGCCCACAAAGATGCCTTCCAGGTTCGCCGCGTCTTTGTAGTAACCGGAGTATTCGTCGCTAAGGGTGGTATAGTCCCCCGCTTCGCCGAGGGTCACGTTGGGGCCCCACGGCGGCGGCACGACGCCCCAGTCCATACCGGCTTCGTTGTGCGCCTTAAATTCCCAGGTATGACCGATGGTCATCGCCACCTTGCCTTCTTCAAACCCCGCGCCGGTGCCGTCGAAGTTGGCAAGTTGGGTGCCGTCCTCCGCGTCGGTGTAGGCGGGCGCTTCCCATATGCCCTGGTCAATCAGGTCGCGGAAGAAGTTAAGGGAAGTCATGAAATCGTCTGAGGTGTAATTGGGGATGTACGTGGAAGGGTCCACAATGGTGGTGCCGTTGCTGTAGGTGATAAGGCGGAGGAAATGCATCGGGTGCATACCGATGACGTTCACGTCCTCGGGCAGTTTGGAGCGCAGCTCAAGGCAGTAGCTGATAAAATCGTCGTAGCTCCACCTTCCCGCCGCGAACATTTCGCCCGGGTCCAAACGCATACCGGCCGCCTCAATCAGCTCCCGGTTAAACTTGATCGCCTGAAAGCCCTTGGGAATCGTATCGCTGAACGCGTATACCTTCCCGCCCACTTCGCCGACGTTTTCCCAGTAAAGCGAGGGGATTTCCGCCTCGGCGTAATCGGTGATATCCACCAACGCCCCGGCTTTAACAAGCGGCGAAAGGTAATAGGTGTTCACGTTGCCCACGTCCACCACATGGGTCTTCGCGGCTACGGACTGGGCGATAACGGTGGGGACGTCGTCATATTCCACCCCCGCCAACGCGCCGAAATCCAACGTTACGTTGAAAAATTCCTCGACAAGGGCGCGTCTTTCGCGCCATTCTTCCTGCCTGCCCTCGTCCTGCGTTTCCGGGTTCGGGAAGTGGTCGGTGGGGAACACGCGCAGCGTAATCCCGCCCAAATCCCACTTGGAGCCGACGCCGCCTTCTTCGTCCGACACCGCGTAGACGGCGTTCCCGGCGAACAGCGAGAGCGCCAACACGCACGCCAAGAGCATTGCGATTCGTTTCTTCATGTACAGTCCTCCCTTAAAGATAGTTAAAAATAAACCGCCGGATTTAACATTT
>JAISWA010000187.1 GCA_031271275.1 Clostridiales bacterium
TACGGGGTTTACGGGAAGCAGCCGCTTTTCGTCAAGCTCGCGCTTGCGGCGGTAAGCGTCATTTATATCATGCTGCTTCAAGACAGTGTGTATTGGTTCTTTTCCTATTACGGCGGCGCGGGGCTTGTCGCGCCGACGATGCTCCTGCTGTCCGCCGCGCTGCTGTACGCGAAATATTCCCTTATTTATTTCATCGTACTGCTGAAAGGCGGGCGGCACGCGCTGCGGATGGAGCCCGACGCCCGGTGGGCGTTCAAGCTTCTCCATAACACGAAAGCGGTTTTCCGGCTGAAAAATATCCCGCTGATTATCTGTTTGCTGCTGTTGTACCTGTCCGTCATTGCCTCCGTCGTAGTGTTCTGCGCGGGTATTGTCGCAATCGGCTACGAGATGCCCGCCGCGCTGATACTCCTGTCGCTGTCCGCTGCGGCGTTTTGTATCTGCGCAATGTTTGTCTCGCTGATACACGCTTTCGCGAAAACCGCCGAATACGCCAAATCCATCGCGGAAGGGGTTTATCCGGAAATCATCGAGGCAAGCGGTTGGTTCAGCCAACCCGCCGCGTACCTTTCCCGCATCAACGACGGCACGCGCCGCGCGGTGGAGGAAGCGGTGCGCAGCGAGCGCATGAAGGCGGAGCTGATTACCAATGTTTCCCACGATTTGAAAACGCCGCTGACCTCCATCATCAACTACGTGGCGCTGTTGAAAGAGACGCCGCTTATGCAGTCGGAAGCGGCGGCGGAATACATCGGCGTAATTGACGGGAAGACCCAGCGGCTCAAGGTGCTGATTGAGGATTTGTTTGAAGCGGCAAAGCTCAACAGCGGTTCCGCCGCCATGGAATGGGAGGACGTTAACGTGGTGGATTTGCTCAAGCAAACGTTGGGGGAACTGGACGAGAAAATTTTGGAATCGGGGATTATTTTCCTGACGCGCTACAGCGCCGAGCATATCACCCTGCGGCTCGACGGGAAAAAGATGTGGCGGGCGTTCGAGAATTTAATCTGCAACATATTAAAATACGCGCCCGCGGGTTCCCGCGCGTATATCAGCGCGGAGGAAACAAGCGGCGGGCGCGTGGAAATTATCTTCAAAAACGTGGCAAACTATGAAATGGATTTTAACGCCGACGAGCTTTTCGAGCGCTTTGTGCGGGGGGACGCGTCCCGTTCCACCGAGGGCAGCGGGCTCGGCCTGAGCATTGCCCGGGGAATCGTGGAGCATTGCGGCGGGTCGATGCGCATTACCACCGACGGGGATTTATTTAAGGCGGCGATACTATTTAATTAAATACAGCCTGTGCAGCGCCCGGGTGCAAATCAGGTACAGCAGCTTCCTTCCCCATTCGCCTTCAAAAACTTCCCCGCCGGACTCGGGCGCGATTACCGCGTCAAACTCAAGCCCTTTCGCGAAAGGCACCGCCATTACCAACACGCCCGGGCGGAAGCCGTCGTCCGCGTCTTTGATGAGCAGCGGCTGCCGCCCGGCAGCGCCGTGGGCGGACAGATTATTTTGCGCGTTTGCCAACCTTTCGTGGAACGCCGCAGCCTTTTCCGCGTCGGAAAGCAGCACCCCCACCGTGTTAAACGCGTTCGGCAGGCTTTGGATGATTTCCGCCGCCGTAAGCGCCGCGTCGCCGCTCTCTAAAATTTCCGGCTCTCCGCCGTACCTTTGATAAAAAGTCGAATCGTCTTCAACGCCGATCAGCCGCGAGGCGAAGCGGTTGATTTCAAAGGTCGAGCGGTAGCTCTTGCTTAAACGCGTCACTTCCGCGCCGGGGTAAAGGTCAACCAAGTCGTTCACGTCATGCAGGTTTATGTCCGGGTACAGCGCCTGATTTACGTCCGCAAGCACCGTAAAATGGCAACCCTCAAAAATATTCCCCAGTATCAGGTGCTGTAAACGGCTTAAATCCTGCGCCTCGTCCACCAGTATATGCCGGACGCTCCGGTCCTTTTTAACGCGTCCGGTGAGTATGTCTATATAGAACATCACCAACGCGTCCTCGAAATGGATTTTTTCATAACGCAGCGCGGAAAGCGTCCCCCGCAGGACGTCTTGGTCGCCGCCCTTCTCCTTTATGTACGCCCGCAGCGCCTTTTCGTACAGCTTTGCCGCGCCGGGCAAAAGCCGCGCCCGCAGGTCGCTTATCGCCATGTTCTTTTGTTCGTCAAACTTGGCGCGTATTTCCCCGTCGTTGTAGTTCTCGTCGTCGAGCTCGTTAAAAAACGCCGTAATCTCCCGTTTATTATCTTTGAAATGCGTTTCGAAGCAGCGGTTCACATAGTCGAGCACCCGGGCGGTCTTGGTGGAAAGGTTGCCCACGGAGGTACGGTCGGCGTACAGGTATTCCATCTGCTCCGCGCCGCAAAGCACGGTGTCGAGGAAGCGGGCGTCCTCGAAAGCCGAGGGTCGGTACCGCCTGATAAATTCCGCGAGGAACGCGAGGAAGCCCGCGGAATATTTCAGCGCGATGCCCCGCCGCCGGGCGTCGCCGGGCTTTGATTTGGAGAGATACTCTATCTGGGCGTAGGGGCTTTGGAAATTGCGCTCCGTCGCGCTTCCGCGCATAAGCGTCTGTATGTCGAGGGTGACCACGTCCTCCTCGCCCAACTCCGGTATAACCCCGGCGATATACGTGGCGAAAATATTGTTGGTGGAAAAAATACGCACCCTGGCGGAAGTCAGCTTCCCCCTGTGCCGGTACAGCAAGTACGCCAACCGGTGCAGCCCCACCGAAGTCTTTCCGCTCCCCGCCGGCCCGAACACGAGCATGTTGTCCGCTTCGCTGCGTATGGCGCGGTTTTGCTCCCGCTGGATGGTGTTGATAATGGTTTTTATTTTCGCGTCGGATACTTTGGAAAGCTCCTGCTGCAAAATCTCGTCGTCAATTTTCAGGTCGGAGTCGAAGAAATAAACCAGTTCCCCTTTTTCGATACGGTACTGGCGTTTAAGGGAAACCTCGCCGGAAATCTCGCCGTCGGGCGCGGCAAAAGACGCGCGGCCCACGCCGTAGTCGTAATACATGGAAGAAATCGGCGCGCGCCAGTCATAGACGTAAAAACACTGTTTCGCCTCGTCAAAGAGCGACTGCCCGCCGATATAAATTTCCTCAAGGTCGGAATAGCCGTCCTCGGTGAAGTCGATGCGCCCGAAGTACGGGGAGTCGAGCATACGCCGCAAATTGTTCAAGCGAAGGCTGACCCCGGCGTACATGCGCTCGTTGATTTCCATCCCGGGCAGCAGGGAGCTTAAGTTCAGCAAATCGTCAAAATCACGGATAAGGTGCGTCTCCGCCCACATTTCCCGGCGCGATTCCTCAATCCCGCCGCGTTTCGACAGCAAATCCCCGGTCAGCGCGTTAATTTGCTTTACTATTTCCGCTCTTACGGTTTCGACCCGCGCTTGCTCGTCACCCATTGGCGCTCTCATCCGTTTCCCGTTGGGCTTTTGCTTCGCCCGCTTCAATTTTAGCGGCTTCAAGCCGTTGGAATTCCGTCAGCGGGTCTTTTTCGGCGTTTAGGCGCGCTTCGATTTCCTGCAGTTCCTGCGCGGGGTCTTTGTCCATTTCGGGCCGGTATTTCTTAAACACGCGCATAATCATGTAGGAAGAAAGCCACGCGTACAACCCCATGGCGATAAAGAAAAGTATCGGCATCAGTATTACGCCGAGTATTATCGCCGCGCCGAGTATGACGCAGGTGATGGTGGTCAGCAAATGGCGGTGGGCAATGAAGAAGGCGTTCTTGATGGTCTGGACAAACGACAGCTCAAAACGCGCCGTCAGCGGGGCAAGGTAGACGGAGAAAAACGCGATTTCCACGGCGAGCAGGATTTGCAGCGGGAAAAGGAAGCTGCCCATTTCCCCCATCAGCCCGATATTTAAGAGATTGAAGATGACAATCAGCGTAAGGGCAAGCTGTATCAGCCACAAAAGCGTCGAGCGCTTGAAATTGGATTTAAACGAGGTCCAGAAGTCGCGCAGAATGTACCCTTCCCGGTTCGCGATTCTTCGCGTCGCAACATAAAACAGCGCCGTAGTGGACGCGCCTGCCGTAACGACGGGTATGCTGCAAACCAACCACGCAAGGCTCAGTATGATGATGTCCGCCAACAGGCTTCCGAATTTGTAGAAGGAACCTTCCAAAGAAAAGAAATTACTCATGACTACCACCTCATATTATTAGTGTCACCCTGATATTATCAGTGTCATCCCGATATTATTAGTGTCATCCCGAGCGAAGCGAGGGAACCGTAAAGATTCTTCGCTTCGCTCAGAATGACATACGCGGTATGGAACTTAAACCGCCAAAATGACATACGCGGTTTGAAACTTAAACCGCCTGTATTATATACGTTGGAGGGCGCGTTTTCAATTGCGGGGCGTGTGCTGACCGCAAGGCAAAGCGCGCTCCGTCATGGCACTATATGCCATATGGCTGCAAACGTTGAAACGGCAATGCTTTTCGGCAAAATAAGAATACGCAAACAATGAGTTTCGGCTGTTGTTTGCGTATTTTTTATACCGCTTCTTTGCGCGCGGCGCGTTCGCTTCGCTCAAGCCGCAGGCGCAATTCGTATGTTGAATAGCGGTATATTGGAATGGTGTGAAAATTTTTATATAATATCGCGGTATAGATTTTTCAAAGGAAGGGGCTTGTTTATGGAAGAAGAATACGGTTACGAATTTTCAGAGAAGAATGAGAGGAACAGAACCCAGATAAAAATATCCATGGCGGTTTCTATTTTTCTCACGTTTGTGTTGATTGCCGTATTGTTTTTCGGCGCGTTTATTAATTATCTCGCGTTTTATTATGTTTTCCTCAGCGTAATCGGCGTTGTCGCCAACGTGTACGGAATCATCAAACTGTTTTCGCTCAGCGACGCCATAGAGGAAGGCGAAAAGGCGGTTACCAGGAAAATTACAAACCTGAAAAATTTCTATGTTATTTTTATCGCCTTTCTGATTTTTTTCATACTCATCACCACGGTCTGGATATTATTTAAGCGGTTTCAAACCGGCGAAATTTCCGCGACAGATATTCCCACGGCGACAACTTCCGCAACCGCCGAGAGCACGGAAGGCGCGCCCGCGCTAACCTCCGCGCCCGCCGCCGGGTCGTCGGAAGCCACGGAGCCGGCGACGGAAAAAACGCCGGCAACGGAAGCTTCAACAGAGGATTCGACGGAAGCTTCCACCGAAC
>JAISWA010000208.1 GCA_031271275.1 Clostridiales bacterium
AACGCCACGGTACGGCCCTCAAGTGAAGTGAGATATTCCCGTATGGTCATCAAATCGGCCAGTATCTGGCAGGGGTGGGCGTAATCGGTCAGCCCGTTGATAATGGGAATATTCCCGTAACGGGCGAGTTCCTCCACTTCGCTTTGGGCGAAAGTGCGAATCATAATCCCGTCCACGTACCGGGAGAGCACCTGGGCGGTGTCCTCCACGGTTTCGCCGCGCCCGAGCTGTATGTCGTGTTGGGAAAGAAACAGCGCCTTCCCGCCCAACTGGTTCATGCCCACTTCAAAGGAAACCCGCGTGCGGGTGGACGATTTGGAAAAAATCATCGCCAGGTGCTTGCCCTCTAACAGTTTATGGGGCAAGCCGTGTTTCAGGTTGTACTTCATCTGGTCGCCCAAGTTTAAAATTTTAAAAATATCCTGCTTGGTCAAGTCCGCCAGTTTTAATAAATGCTTCATAATGCCCTCCCTTTATATGGTCAATTCACCTGATAACTTTTTCACCAACGCCTCAACTTCATCCGCCGCTTCCGCAACGGGCGCTTTCATACTCACCGATTTATCCCGCGTGGAAATTTCACAGCAGCCGTCTTTCATGTTCCTCGGGCTGACCACCACCCGCACCGGAACGCCGAGCAAATCCGCGTCCGAGAACATCACCCCCGCGCTAAGCAGCCGGTCGTCGTAAATCACTTCCATTCCCCGCGCCTGTAAGTCTTTGTACAGCGAATCGGCGAAGGCTTTCGCTTCCCCGTCGTCGGCGCGTAAACAGCAGAGGTGTACCTGCCACGGCGCAATGGAAATCGGCCAAATGGGCCCGAAATTGTCGTGGCTTTCCTCGCAGACGGACGCGGCGAGCCTGCCCACCCCGATGCCGTAGCAGCCCATAACGGGCAGCTGTTGGTTGCCTTCGCTGTCGAGGTAATGCATACCCATAGCCTTGGTGTATTTCGTCCCGAGCTGAAAAATGTTGCCGATTTCGATACCGCGCTCCAACGTAATCGCGTGTTCCCCGCACTGGGGGCAGGCGTCGCCCTCGCGTATTTTGGCGAAGTCGTTAAAAACCGCGCCGGGGCAGTCCCGTTCCATGTTCAGTCCGGTGAAGTGGTAATTGACCTCGTTCGCGCCGCAGCACAAACCCGCCGCGCCTTGAAGCGAACGGTCGTATAAAACTTCGCAGCCGGCTTTCAGGTTGACCGGCCCGATATAACCGGCGAGCAAGCCGGAATCTTCCGTTATAACGGCGGTACGGACGGTCGCTTTAAGGAAATTAATCAGCTTGGTTTCGTTAATTTCCAAGTCGCCCCGGATAAACAGCACCACATAGCGCTCGTCGTCTTTCTGATATATGACCGCCTTGCAGGATTTTTCTTTGGGAAGGTTTAGGAAATTACAGACTTCCTCGATGGTTTGCATTCCGGGGGTGGGCACTTTGCCAAGCGCCCGGGATTTCTCCCCGTCGCTTGCCGGGGCCGGCGCGACGCATTCGGCGGCTTCCATATTGGCGCGGTAGCCGCATTGGGGGCAGAGCGCCAGCGAATCCTCGCCCACCGGCGTTACGAACATAAACTCGTGGGAAATATTCCCGCCCATCATGCCGGAGTCCGACGCCACCGCCACCACGTTTTTAAGCCCGGCGCGTTTGTAAACGCGCTCGTATGCCCGGAAGCACTCCTTATAATAAGCTTCCAAATCTTCCTGAGAAGTGTGGAAGGAATACGCGTCCTTCATGGTAAACTCCCGCACGCGTATCAGCCCGCCCCGGGCGCGGGGCTCGTCGCGGAATTTCGTCTGTATCTGGTAAACCATAAACGGGTACCGGGTGTAGCTCCCGCCGTATTCCCGCACAAGCTGCACGGCGGCTTCCTCGTGGGTCATGCCGAGCACCAACGGGCTGCCGTTGCGGTCTTTCATGCGCAGCAGCTCGCTTCCCACGCTTTCGTACCTGCCGGATTCCTCCCAAAGGGAGCCGGGAAGCACCACCGGGAACAGCACTTCCTGCCCGTCCACCGCGTCCATTTCCTCGCGGATAATCTGCTCAATTTTTCGCATAATGCGTTTAAGGGGCATGTACTGGGAATAAATCCCGTTGGCTACGTACTTCATGTACCCGCCCCGCACCATCAGCGCGTGGCTGTCTATCACGCAGTCGGCGGGGCGCTCCTTAAAGCGCTCGCCCACTAGCTTGTCGAGTTTCATAAAAACCTCCAAAAGAAATTATTCAAGGCAGATTACAATAATGATTCCTTCCGCAGATGCAGCGAAAAGGATTCGCTGTATTTATCACATTTTTGTACTATAAATCTCGCGGCAACGCAAAGGTTTTCTATCCGCTCCACAGACTGCTCCCTGTTAAACGACACGCCGTACCCGGTTTTAACCATCTCCCGCCCGGGTGTTTTAACCGCTACCTGCGCCACAAAAACATCCGCGTCCTGTTTTGGCGGGATTACCGCGTCCCATATTCGCAACTCGCCGTCTTTTTTCAGCACGCGGAAAGCTTCGCCGAGGAATTTTTCTATCTGCGGCAAACCCATGTACATCAGCGAAAAGAAACAGGTTACGTGGTCAAAATAACCGTCGAGGAACTTTAAATCGCAGGCGTCCATGATGATTTTTATTCCGATATCCGCGGTTTCGGCAAGCTCCTCCGCCCTGTTGTCGATGGCGGTTACCGAGCCGCCGACGCATCTTGAGATAATCCCCTCCCCGCCCCCGCCGATATCGAGTACGCGGCCTGAGAGCTTCAAACCGCTTAAGTCAAAATACTGCGCCGCCGTTTCATAATATTTCATTTTTCAATATCCCCAGTCCCTCGTCGATTTCCGCTTGCGAAATCACCAACGGGGGCATCAGCCGCAGGGAATCCCCGCCGGCGGTAAGGCACACAAGCCCGCTTTCCAACAGTTTTACCACCAGTTCCCGCGCCGAACCGTGAACCGCCGCGTCCACCGTAGCGCCTATCATCAGCCCCGCGCCCCGGGCGTTATTTAAACCCTTTATTTTATGGAGTTCGCTTCTGATATACGCGCCTTTTTCTTCCACGGAAGGCAGCGCTTCTTCCAAAATTTCAAGCACCGCAAGCGCCGCCGCGCAAGAGACCAACTTGCCGCCGAAGGTGGAGGCGTGGTCCCCCGGTTTTAACACGTCCGCGCATTTCTTCCCGGCGATAAACCCGCCCAACGGGAGCCCGCCCGCGATTCCTTTCGCGAAGCTGACCGCGTCGGGAAGGATTCCGCCCAAACGCTGAAACGCGAACCACTTGCCCGTCCGCCCGACTCCGGTTTGCACCTCGTCGAACATCAGCAGCCAGTCCCTTTCCGCGCAGAGCTCCGCCACCGCCTTTATATAATCCGCGTTTAGCGGGAACACGCCGCCCTCGCCCTGTATGACTTCGAGCAGCACCGCGCAGACTTCGCCCCCAAGCTGTTTAAGCGCGGCGGTATCGTTGGGCGGCACATGGACGAACCCCGGCGTAAACGGGGCGAAGTTTTTATGGAAGACCTCCTGCCCGGTAGCCGCAAGCGTGGTGACGGTGCGCCCGTGAAAGCTGCGCTCAAGGGTGACCACCGTGCTGCGGTTAACATCCCCGTATTTGTCATGGGAATATTTCCGCGCGAGCTTAATCAACCCTTCGTTTGCCTCCGCGCCCGAGTTGGCGAAGAACACCGCCGAAAGCCCGGAAAGTTCCGCGAGCTTTTCCGCAAGGGCAGCTGCGGGTTTTGTATGGTATAAGTTGGACGTATGGGCAAGCCGCCCCGCCTGCTCCGCCACCGCCTTCACCCATTTGGGATGGGCGCAGCCCACCGAGTTAACCCCGATGCCACTGGCGAAATCTAAATATTTTTTCCCGTTTTCGTCAAAAAGCCGGCTGCCTTCCCCGCTTACAAAGGTGACCGGAAACCGGCCGTAGGTGTTCATTAACATAAAAATGCCCCTTTACGCTTTGAATGATGCTTTACGCTTGCGTAAAGTTCATGGGTAGCGTGATTCACTTGCGTATTGTTAACGGTTCGCTGCCTGCGTTTCTTTCAGAAACGCTACGTGCGCTCACCACAATACGCTTCACGTTCATCACGCCTTGAATGATACTTTACGCTTTAATCATTGTGCCGACGCCGCCGTCGGTAAGCATTTCCATAAGAATCGCGTGGGGGAGCCGCCCGTCCAAAATGACCGCCTTGCTTACCCCCCGGCGTATGGCTTCCACGCAGCATTCCAATTTGGGAATCATCCCGCCGGTGATAACCCCGCGCTTCACAAGCTGCGGGATATCCGAAACGCTGATTTCCGTAATAAGCGAAGCTTCGTCTTTGGGGTCGGTAAGTATCCCCCGCACGTCGGTCAGCAGAATCAGCCGCTCCGCGCCGAGCGCCACGGCAAGGGCGCTTGCGGCGGTGTCCGCGTTGATGTTAAAACGCGCGGGCCCCGCGTCCTCCATGCCCAGCGCCACGGTGGAAATCACGGGAATATACCCCTCGTCGAGCATTACGTTTATCAGGCTCGGGTCAATCTGCTGCAGTTCCCCCACAAGCCCGTACTCGTCGGAAAGTTTCCGCGCGCGCATCATGCCGCCGTCCATCCCGCTGAGGCTCACCGCTTTTCCGCCGAACTCGCCCGCAAGCGCCGCCAGGTCCTTGCCGATTTTACCGGCAAGCACCATTTGTACCACGTCCATCGTTTCGTCGTCGGTGTAGCGCAGCCCGTTGATAAACACGGGCTCCTTGCCGATTTTTTTCAGCAAGTCGCTTATTTCCGGCCCGCCGCCGTGCACCACTACCATCCTTACAGACGACATGGAAAGCAAAACGATATCGGAAATTACCGCCCGCTTTAATTCCTCGTTATCAATCATGGCCGCGCCGCCGTATTTGACCACGACGGTTTTTTTGCTGTACTTGCGTATGTGCGGCAGCGCTTCGGAAAGTATCGCCGCCCGGGAGCTTTGCTCGTTTGTCATGATCTGTAGTCTCCGTTTATCTTTACATAGTCGCAGGTCAGGTCGCAGCCGTAGGTTTCGGCTTCGAACCCGCCGTCTTTCTGGTTCATATCGCAGGTTATCGTGATGGCGTCCCTGCTGAGTATTTCCTTGGCGAGGGTTTCGTCAAACGCCAGTCCGCGCCCGTTTTTACAGACGGGAATCTTCCCCGCCGCCGACTCGAAGGAAATATCCACGGCTTCCGGGTCGAAGTCCGCCCCCGCGTAACCCAACGCGCAAAGCACGCGCCCAAAATTGGCGTCCGCGCCGGTCATGGCGGTTTTGACCAAACTGGACGAGGTTACGCTCATGGAAAGCTTCTCGGCGGAAGCTTCGTCCGCCGCCCCCGTCACCCGGCAGGTGATCAGCTTCGTAGCGCCCTCGCCGTCGGCGGCGATCCTTTTCGCCAGGGAAACGCAGACCTTTTCCAACGCCTCCGCGAAAATTTTATAATCCTCGTTTTCCTCCGCAATTAACGGGTTGCCCGCAAGCCCCGAAGCCAGTATCGCGGTCATGTCGTTGGTGGAAGTGTCCCCGTCTACGCTTACCCGGTTAAAGCTGCGCCGCGCCGCGGAAGACAGCGCCTTTTGCAGCATCCCGGAAGAAATATTACAGTCGGTGGTGATAAAACAAAGCATGGTCGCCATGTTCGGGTGAATCATCCCGCTGCCCTTGGCAATCGCGCCGACGGTAACGTCAAAAGCTCCGCCAAGCTTAAACGTACAGGCAGCTTGCTTCTTCACCGTGTCCGTGGTCATGATGGCAAGCACCGCTTCGTCGCCGCCGGACAAAAGTTCCTCCTTATTTTCAGGGGAAATTTTTTTAATTTTTTCCGCCAACAAAGGAATCGCCGCCTCGATTTTCTCAATGGGCAGCGGCTGACCGATTACGCCGGTGGAGTTGATAATAATATCCTCCGCCGCTATCCCCGCCGCCTTGGAAAGCGCCTCGCACGCGCGCAGGGCGTTTTCTTCGCCGTTTGGGGCGCAGGCGTTGGCGTTGCCGCTGTTGGCCAGTATCGCCCGGGCTTTCCCGTTGGAAAGGTGGCTTTTGGTGAGAAAAACAGGCGCCGCCTTTACGCGGTTGGTGGTGTAAACCGCCGCCGCGTCGCAAAGCGCGTCCGCCATTATCAAGGCTAAATCGTTTTTCGCGGTATTTTTTTTAATCCCGCTGCAAATTCCGGAAGCCCTGAAACCCTTTGGCGCGGTTACGCCGCCGTTTATAAATTCCATCATAATCACTCGCCTTTATGTAGTATTCTCAGGTTAAAGCACTGCAGCGCCGCGCCGCTTGAGCCTTTGCCCAGGTTGTCGAACCGCGCGGCAAGCACCGTCTGCGTCTCATGGCCGAAGATATAAATTTCCATATCGTCGGTGCGGTTCATACCCTCGATTTCCAAACCGGGATATTCCGCAAAGGGCATTACCTTCACATGCGCGGCTCCTTGGTAATATTCCGCAAAATATTCCCAAACCGCCGGAGCCGGCGCGATGACGGGCACGGTGACGACCATGCCCCGGTGAGTATTAACCAAGACCGGCGTAAACACCGGCGGGTACGTCAGCCCGCAGACCCTTTGCATTTCGGGCAGGTGCTTATGATGCAGCCCAAGGGCGTACAACTTCGCCGCGCTCGGTTCCGCGCCTTCCGCTTCATACTCCGCAATCATGGCTTTGCCGCCGCCGCTGTACCCCGTAAGGGAATGGCAAAACAATACGTCGTCGGGATAAATCAACCCTGCCCGCACCGCCGGGTATACCAACGCGACGAACCCCGACGCGTGACAGCCGGGAACCGCGATACGGTTGGAAGTGCGCACCGCGTTTTCATGTTCTTCCGACAGTTCCGGAAAGCCGTATGCCCAACCTTCCGCCGTGCGGTGGGCGGTGGACGCGTCGATAACCACCGTATT
>JAISWA010000213.1 GCA_031271275.1 Clostridiales bacterium
TGGTTAAAACGTATCCAATGGCTTTCCGGTAAAACTTTCATCAAATCGTACTCGACCTTTTCCGGGTCTTTGTTTCGGGTAAGCCCCAACCGGTACGACACGCGCTTTACATGGGTGTCCACCACGACGCTTGGCGTCTGGAAAATATGCCCGAGGATTAAATTGGCGGTTTTGCGCCCCACGCCGGGCAGTTTGAGCAGCGCGTTTAAATCGCTTGGCATCTCCCCGCCGTGCGCTGACAGTAAAATCCCCGCGCTCTGCTTGATGTGCAGCGCTTTCATATGAAAAAAACCGGTTGCGTGAACATCCTTCTCAAGCTCCTGCAAATCCGCCGCCGCGAAGGCTTCAAGGGACGGATATTTTTTGAATAAAGTTGCCGTCACCTGATTGACCCGGTCGTCGGTGCACTGGGCGCTTAGTATCGTCGCGAACAAAAGCTGCCACGGGGTTTCGTAATGCAAAAAACTTTTCGCGTCCCACGGGTACAGTTCGTCGAGCAATTCAAGCAGCCGCTGGATTTTTTCCGTATCGGGCATGGGGACCTCCTGTGGGGTAGATTCAATCTAAATTGCTGCCACAATATATTACTGCGATAAGACCTTCTTGCAGTATGCCCTTTAGAGCCTGTCTAACTTTTTCTCATACGCCGCCGCTTCTTCATAAATTTCATCAAGAGTCATCCCTTTGCATAACTTTTTACGCCGCCAGTTGGTATAATCAAACTTATCGCGGCTAACCATGCTGATAAACCGCTCGGCATCCACTTCCCCTAACGCGGCAATCAAAGCATCCATTGCTTCAACGCGAAGCGCGGTATCGGTTTTCACGCTAACCCTCCCGTTTTCTAACAAAATCGATTGGACTGACGATTTTAATCCCAAGGATATTTTTATTCAGCAATCCCCTGTCGGTAGTTAAAAAATAGTCACATCGTTTTTCTATCGCGCAAGCAAGATGAAGCGCGTCTAATTCCTTTATGCCCAGTTTGACAATGCTCTTTCCTCGTAAACGTATGGCTTCGCCCGGTGAACAATAATCTTCCGCAATCCTTTTCCAAAGCGCAATGGAGTTTCGCTTATCATTAGAAGGATTCTTACCGTTCTCATAATCAAGCGCAAATGACCAACACAAGCTGTAGATACCACCCCGAATGCAATCTTGTATATAAAGCTTGGCTTCCGTTTCTAAATGGATTTTCCTTTGTGATTGGTTGTCAAAGGGGCGATTGTAGCAACAATTATCCAAATATAGTTTAAGCGCACCCATAAGCAACATCCTTTCTGCCAAAACCACCGCCGTATGTGCGTGTTAATATATTAGCGCATACCTTCTTCTTTCACTCTGTCAAGCAGCGTAAACGCGCTTTGCCTGCCAACATCGGGGTACTCAAACCGCAGGAAATTTTCACGCCGGACTATCGGGGGCGGGTTTTCTCCGTAAATACCAACCACCCACGCCAACAGGTCGAAGCGAAAAAATTCCACCCGATAATCCCGCCCGCGTTCCGGTCGCCCGCCCCTACTCACGCCGACCCTCTTTTTACCACAACATTCCGGCGCTCCGCGTTCATTCTCGTTTGCATACAAGTCGAAGCGCATAAAATCCAAAATAATTTCCCTTTCGGTTTCGTCCGCGCAATATTTTTCGCAGAAGCCGTACAGCGCGTCGTGCGCCAACCACTTCCCGTTGGGCGCGTTAAAATACCCGCGCTCCCGCCAATAATCCGCCAACGATTCATAAAAGGCGTAATAGGATGCAAAGTATTTTACCAGATAAGTCAGCGTCCATGTAAATTTACCCGAATTGTAGAAAACGCCCGCCATTTCCGCCACGTCTTTAAGCGCAAGCAAGTCGTCGTAAGACAGCCAACGCGTGCGCAGCACCTCATAAGGCGGGTATTGGCCGTAAACGATACCCCACTCACCCGCCCGCTCCCGCAGCCTCGTCCCTTTCAGCAATTTCAAAAACCCGAGCTGTATCTGGTCAGGGCGCGTATCGTACACGTCGTTGAAAGATTTCTTAAACGATTCCAAACCCTCGCCGGGAAGCCCCGCGATTAAGTCCAAATGCAGGTGAATATTTCGGAACGAGCGGATTCGCCTTACGGTGCTGAGTAAGCGCAAAACGTCCGTCGCGCGGGAAACTTCCGCAAGGGCATACCCGTTGGTGGACTGCACGCCGATTTCAAACTGGAACAGCCCCGGCCTCGCGCGTTCAAGCAGCGCCAACGCTTTTTCACTCAGCAGGTCGGCGGCGATTTCAAAGTGGAAATTGGTGACCCCGTTGTCGTTTTCTATCAGGAAACCCCAAATTTCGAGGGCGAAACTTTCCACGGCGTTAAACGTCCTATCGGTCAATTTTACCCGCGGGACTTCCGCGTCTAAAAATATTGTCATATGGCGGCGGACGTCCGCTGTCGGGCGCAGGCGCGGCGCTCCCTCCGCCGACGAAAGGCAGTACCCGCAGGAAAACGGGCAGCCCCGGGAGGCTTCGTAATAGATTATTTTATTTTCAAGCCCCGATAAATCCCGGGGGTAGGGGAAGGGCAGGCGGGACAAATCA
>JAISWA010000028.1 GCA_031271275.1 Clostridiales bacterium
ACGCGTTGGCTTGAGACGGGACCGGTACGCGCCGCGCTGCTTACGCGGCGGAAATTCCTGCAAAGCGTCATCGAGCAGAAGGTATATTTCTACGCGGATATTCCCCGTATCGACTTTGAAACCCATGTGGACTGGAAACAGCACCAGTGCCTGCTTAAAGCGGAATTTGACGTGGACGTAAACACCAACGAGGCGACTTACGACATCCAGTTCGGCAATATCAAGCGGCCCACCCACTTCAACACCAGTTGGGACTACGCCCGTTTCGAGGTATGCGGCCACAAGTACGCGGACATAAGCGAGGGCGCGTTCGGCGCTGCGCTGCTTAACGACTGCAAGTACGGCTACGGCATTCGCGACGGCAAGATGACGCTTTCGCTGATTAAATCCGGAATACTGCCCAACCCGGAAGCCGACCGGGAGGAGCACTTCTTCACCTATTCCTTCATGCCCCACGGGGAAGGCTTCGCGGACTCCGCCGTGCCGGAACAGGCGTACATGCTTAACCTGCCCCTGCGCGCGGTAAGCGGGGAAAGGGAAACGGACGGGGACGAAAGCGCCTGCTTTATTTCAACGGACGCGGACAACGTGGTGTTGGAAACGGTTAAGAAGTCTTACGACGGCAAACGTACCGTCATCCGGCTGCACGAGTATAAAAATAAACGGAGCACAGTCACCTGCGCGTTTGCGCTGCCCGTCGCTTCCGTTTACGAGACCGATTTAATGGAAAATGAATTGTCGCCAATGAACTGCGAGGGGAATAAAATTTCGTTTGAGATTAAGCCCTTTGAGATTAAGACCGTGAGTTTTAAAACGCTGTAGATACCGGCGGTTTGCGAGCTGTTCCACCCGCGGATCGCGCCTGCCGTCATGCGAATCGCAACTGCCGTCATGCGAACTGCAACTGCCGTCATGCGACTCGCGCCTGCCGTCATGCGAATTGCACCTGCCGTCATGCGGATCGCGCCTGCCGTCATTCTGAGCCGCAGGCGAAGAATCTTTGCCTTACCGGTATAGGATTCTTCGCTGCGCTCAGAATGACATAGTGAAGTCAGGCAACTAAACTTTCCACTTCTTCGCGGGTTAAGCCGGTATACCTCATAATCTTTTCACAGGGTTCCCCATCTTTTAACATGTTTCTTGCAATTTCAACATTGCGCATACCAACCACTTCGTCGCTCACTTCCGTTAAAATTTCGTCCCTCACTTCCGTTATAATTTCTTCTCTCACTTCCGTTAAAACTTCCTCCCTCGCTTTTAGTTTTGCGTCTTCCTTAAGCATTTCAAGCAAAGCACCCACATTAATCATCTCCTTCAATTTTTTTAATTGTTTACCGTCCGTTATAAATTTATCCGCCAACAATTCCAACATAGCCTGTATCTGTAATTGTTCGTCCGCGGGCTCCAATTCCTTTACCAACGAAAACGCCTGCCCAAATCGCGTAACCTTGTCAACGCCATTTTTCATAAGCGGCAAAAAGACGATTGACATCAAATCCTGCTTGGTCAGCGGCTCCCCCGCTGTTACTTTCGTCTTTAATTTTTCATACGCCTCGTCGCCGTTCAACTTCGCCATGTAGAACGGCTCCACTTTGTATTGTATGGAACCCGCGTCCAGTGTTGCGACGGTTTCCTCAATGTCCGCGGAATACACCACGATGGTTCGAATCGGTTTGCCCTCCTTGAAATGGAGCATGGCGTCCGATACCATGAAGCGCGCCAAGTCTTCCTTGCTGTAGGTCGTCTGAAACTCAAAATGCAGATAGGAAGCGTCCTCCGCTTCCAACACCCAGTCGTTGATATTCTTCTGGATATGTATTTGGGATAATTCCGTATAGTATCTTCAATTTGCTTTGCCAATTAATCCTCTCCGTTTCTTTTTTTTGGTCACGGCGATTTAGCCGCCACACATTTCCATAATAATACCCATACCGTCAGTATACGCAAAACGCGGCGTTTTTTATTTCTACTTCATTTTTTACGCGTAAAAATGAAAAAACAATTAAAATAAGGTATTGCGCAATTAATTTTTTGTGGTATAATAGAGCCAATTACTTAAGTGAATTAAGTAATTAAAAAATAATTTTCTTAGGAGGTAGTGCCATGAAACTGAACACGCTGTGCAAGACGCTCGCCGTATTTTTGTTGACGGCGTTATTTTTGACGGGGGGGGGGGGGGGTAATAACTGGTAATAAAGTTTACGCAAGCAGCGAATATATGTATGATATTACCGTGCAGCTTTATACGGCGGATGATTTCGAGGGCATAGGCGCTGCCACGCCTGCCAACCTCGCCGGGGCGACCTTTGAGCTGTATAAGTCCGACTTCTACAGCGGCGACACGCTGCTTCAAACGGCGACGACCGACACAACGGGGAAGGTCGTTTTTGAAGACGTCTCCTATTCGGATGATGACCACTTTTTTTTGTATCAGACTGCCGCCCCCGACGGCTACAGCCGCATAAGCGCTAAAATACGATTTATTGTGGCGTACAATAATCTAACGGGCAAAGGAGATGTTGGCTCCGACTTTTATCAGGCGATGGAAGTGGGCTTTTGGAGTTCTCCCGACACAGCCCTGCATGTCGTTAATGTAAAAAGTCAGGACGAAGCCCCCGTCACCGTAAGGCTGTACGAGTATGGCATCGCTGACGGGCGCGGAATGAAATACCAGCTGCGCAAAAAAACAGCGGGCGACTGGAACATAGTAGAAGAAGATATATCGCTTACAGCAATGTCCCCGAAGTATCCCGGGCACTCGCTACCGGATTCCACCTATGATTTGACCATAGCCGAAAGCGGCACGTATCGCCTTTATCAGCAGGCGACCGGTGTGGAAGGCTATGAAATGACTTTTGACTGTCTGCTGTGCGAGTTTGAAGTGGATTTGTCCAACCCTGATAATAAGCTCACAAGGAATGGCGACTATTGGACCGGTCTCAATCCGAGTGGCTATATAGCCGTCGGCAGAACGTTATACGACCCGGTGGACTCGCAGGGCAGGTTTTATACGCTTGGTTTAATGACCTACGAAAGCGCCGACATCACGCTGAAAGCGGCGGATTTTGCCGATTCCTCCATCCCTTCCGGCGCGTCGTATAATCTGTACTTTGACCCTGTTGGCGATATTAGATGGGACGAAGTAAGAGCAACGGACGCTGCGCCGGACTACGACCGGTATATTAAAATCAACGACGGCCCTATTTCTTTGGGCGGCGGTAACGCGTACCGGCAGTACCTCAGAACCGGCATCTATATTTTACAGGAAATAACGCCCCCGGCAGGTTACAACCCCCATTACGGGTATTATGACTCATTTAGGGGGGCGCAGAGGCACACGTATATTATAATAGAAGATGATACCTTTAGTAGTGATTCTTCCGGCGGTCCTTACACCCGTGTGGATAGGGACACTAACACGCTGACCGTTTACAATACCAAACTTACGGAGGTTTCCGTAAGTAAAACCGTCGCGGACAGCGAGGGCGCAAACCCCGAAGCGGCTTCAGGGGTTCGTTTTACGTTGGAAAAACTAAGCGTAAACTTTGCCCTGAGCCAAGAGTCTGACTATGACGACTCATACGCCACCCTTATGGAAAAGGGAAAGAACGACTGGGTAACGGCGGGGACTTTTACAACAGGCGCAAACGGCAAAGTCTTACTGGGCAAACTGGAAAACGCCTATTACCGCCTGACCGAAGACGCGGCAACCACCCCCGAAGGCTGCGTGACAGCCGCGCCCGTAACCTTTCTGGTGCTTGACGGGCAGTCCGCCATCGAAGGGGAATTTGAGTTCGATTCGGGTAACGATGTCATGCGCGTCAGAGAATCCTCTGTAGGCAATATCATAGGGGACAACGTGCTGCCGGTGGTCAATCTCAAGTTTGCGGGCGGGGAAGTCAAGCTTGTAAAATACGCGGTAGACGGAACTTACGCGGGCTTTTCCCCCGAAACCCCGCAGCAGGGCGTTCAATTCCAACTTAAGCAAGGCGACAGCGTGCTCAAAACGGTCCAGACCTCCACGGAGCCAGTTTCACTGGGGTTGGACGAATACGGGCTTCCCGAGGGCGAGTACGTGCTTGTTGAAACGGCGGCTCCGGAAGGCTACGACGCCGCCCCCGAAATAGGGTTTAGCGTGGCGGAGGACGGAACCGTTACGGTGACCTCCGGCGGAACGGCTGAGAAGCCCGTCGCCAACATGGGCGACACGTCTGACGTGATTCATGTGTACAATTACAAAACCGAGACGGAACCCGAAGCACCCGCCACCCTTTCCGGCGTAAAAGTTGCCGCCCAAAAGAAAGTGGAAACCGCCGCGGGCAGCGAACCCGCCCCCGCTGACGCTACCTTTAAATTCACGCTGACGCGAAAAGACGGCGAAACCGGCGGCACAGGTACGACGGCTATCGCGCCGGTTATCAAAACCGATGTAACCGGTTCCGCGGCGGGAAATCCCTTCGAATTCACCATTCCCGTAGCGCTTGCGCAAGGCACCTATATCTTCACCCTGTCGGAAGATTCCCCCGCGTCCGATGTCTGGACCTACGCGGCGGATCAAACCGTCACGGTCACAGTCGCCCCCGGCGACGGCGGCGCGCTTGCCTATACGGTCGAAAGGGTGCCGGTATTTACCAATACCTACCACAAACAAGCCGAACCCGAACCACCTATAGAACCGGAACCTCCGGTATTCCCCGATGGCTGGCACTTGTTTAAGACGGACGAAGCCGGGAACCCCCTTTCCGCAGCTAAGTT
>JAISWA010000053.1 GCA_031271275.1 Clostridiales bacterium
GGGCAGTTTTTCACGCCTGTTCCTATTACAAAGTTTATTATATCTTCATTGCCTATCAAAGAATTTGGAGATAAAAAATTAGAAAAAGGCGAAACAGAAGTTTTGCCTAAAACGATTGATTTTGCTTGTGGGAGCGGGCATTTCTTAACTGAATATATGGAGCAAGTGCAAAACATTATTGAAAGTTTAGATGTTAGTAGAGCAAACAGGAGTGTTCGTGAATTAAAAGAGATTTCCACAAGGGTTAAATTCGATTGGGCAAAAAATTATGTTTATGGTATTGATTTAGATTACAGACTTGTCAAAACCGCGAAAGTTAGCGCGTTTTTCAACGGTGACGGTGAAGCAAATATCGTATGGGCGAATGGGCTTGCAAACTTTAAGAAAACCCCCGAATATACAGGCGCGTTAAACTATATCAGCGAACTAAACAATAAGGATAATGGGCAGTTTGATATTGCAATCTCAAATCCGCCCTATAGCGTTGAGGCATTCAAAAAGCAAATTGACGAATACGGCAAAGAAACTTTTGAGTTATACAATAATCTCACAGATAACAGCAAAGAGATTGAGTGTTTATTTATTGAGCGGACAAAACAGCTTCTTAAAGAGGGAGGAAAAGCGGGGATAATATTGCCGTCCTCTATTCTCTCAAACGGCGGCATACATTCCAAAGCAAGAGAGATTTTGTTTAAGTATTTCAAATTCAAGGCTATTGCTGAAATGGGTAGTAATACCTTTATGAAAACAGGCACAAATACAGTTATTCTTTTCTTGGAACGCCGCGCAAATGGCGATTGGCAACGCATAAACACGCAAATTGATGCGTTCTTTAAGGATTATAGGGATGTTACAGTTGACGGCATAGAAAATGCTTTTAGCAAATATGCAAGAGAGGTTTATGATGTTGATTTTACCGATTATAAGACGTTTATAAAGGGCCAAGTTAACAACGGAATAAAAGAAAGTGATTTAGTTCGTGATTATGCAAAATTTGAAAGCAAAGACATTGTTGCAAAAGAACAAGAAAAAATGCTGTATTTCTTGTTGACCTATCCGCAAAAAATAGTGTTGGTAAAATCGGGCGAAAAGCAAGTTGAGAAAAACTTTTTAGGTTATGAATTTAGCGAGCGTAGAGGGCATGAGGGCATAAAGTTTTATCCTAATGGTACAAAACTTTATGATGATAACGATAAACTAAACCCTCAAAAGGCGAATAGTTATATTTATAATGCTTTTTTAGGCAAAGTTGATTTAGATATTGACGAGGAATTGGCAGAGCATTTATCATACGCAAGAATGAGCGGGCTTATTGATTATAATGCCAACGGTTGGGATAAAAAGTTAAATTTAAATAAAGAAGTTAAAATATCAGTGAGATTTGCAACAGAGAGTATTCAAACGCTTGTAAATAATGAAATTCTTAACTGGGGAAGCGGTTACACCTTCCCGAAAGATTTACAAGGCAATACAGATATTTCCCAAGTACCTTTTTACAAAGTATCAGATATGAACGCGGACGAGAATACGAAAAACATGACGGTTTCAGCCAATTATATTGACGAGAACACTTTGACTAAACAAATAAAAGGTAAAATCTATCCCAAAGGGGCAACAATATTCCCCAAAGTAGGTATGGCTGTAAAAACAAATAAAAAACGCATATTATCGAAAGAAAGTGTTTTTGATAACAATGTAATGGCGATATGGAGTGATAAGCCCCAAACAATTACAAATGAATTTTTATATGAGTTTATTAAGCAATATGTGTATTTGCCTGCATATTCAGCGGGAACAAATCCGCCCTCTTTGCAGTGGGCAAAGTTTGCAAACATAAAAATCCCGCTCCCACCGCTTGATGTTCAAAAGAAAATTGTTGCAGAAATTGAGGCGGTTGAGAAACAGGAAAATGAAACGCAAGAGAAACAGCAAACAGCGTTAAGTACAAAGCAAAGCCTTATAGACAACGCATATAAAACCTCCCTAATACCATTGAAAAATGTTGCTAACTATTCGGATAATAGAATAGATTGCGCGGAATTAAGCAATGAAAATTATGTTGGCGTTGACAATTTAGTTGCTAATTTACAAGGGAAAATAAGCACAAAATATCTACCGCAAGAGGGAACGGCGATAGCATATAAGGCAAATAATGTTTTAATATCGAACATACGACCTTACTTAAAAAAAATATGGTTAGCAGATAACGCAGGTGGAGCTTCGGGCGATATTTTAGTTTTGGATATATTTAATGATAATATGTTGCCACAATTTTTATATAATTGTTTGGCTATTGACAACTTCTTTAATTATGAAATGCAAAATATTAAAGGGATAAAAATGCCACGAGCGGATAAAACAGCCGTGTTAAATTATCAAATCCCGCTCCCGCCGCTTGAAAAGCAAAAAGAAATTGTAGCAGAGATTGAAAAGCACGAAAAGGCTATTGCAGAGGCACAAAACAAGTTAAAAGAATTAGAGCAGAAAAAGAAAGACATATTAAAAACTTATTTAGAATAAAACAGTAAACGAGCAAGCGGAAATATTATGTTTCGCTTGCTTTTTTTATTAGGGGAACTTTGTGGAAAAGTCTAAGGCGTTTTTTGAAAAACGTCAATAACCTTCACAGACAAATGACCCGGTCGCCGCGGGTTTTTGCTTCTTATTTCCTGAAAACAAACAGATACTCATGTGCCAATAACAAGAAATTATACTTAATACTGCTTGTTTTCCAGAAGCCAGTTGCCTTGCAATTGTGCTGTTCTTTAATTATAAGCTCTTTCAGTGTGAAGCCCGCATGCTGGAAAATCTTCATTACGTCAAAGCTCATCGGGATAACACAACCTTTTTTTCGGGTGTCACCCATGAGGATGGCGCAAAACCTACCCTTCTTTAATACTCTAAAGCACTCGCAGGCTACGGGTTTCATCTGTTCTAAAAAGGCAGGTATGTTAAGCAAAGAAAGATCCCCTTCGACATTCTCGCTATAATGGATAATATCTGCATAAGGCGGGTGAGTGCATATAAAATCAATACTTGAATCAGCGATAAAACTCAGGTTGCGCGCATCGCCGTGAATCAGTCTTACTTCCCCGGCACTTGTACATTCAAAGTCGGTTTTTTCTTTGCAGCGCCTCAATGCGTCAAGATTAACATCTACTCCCGTGATATTACGGTTGAGCAATTTGGCTTCAACAAGCGTAGTTCCACCACCAACAAACTGATCCAGTACGGTATCTCCTTCTACTGAGTACCGAAGCAACAAATTCCGCGGAATGTAAGGCGACCAATTGCCGCGATATTTAGCGTCGTGGGTAGCCCAATTACCACGTTCTGGAAAAGACCAGACCGTGTTCATTTCAAGCTCAAATTTATCAGGCTCCCACTTTTTAATCGTCATATGAAAAGTTTCTCCAAAACGCCGTTATCCAGATCGGCTATGCCGTAGAGGTGCTCCATTACATCAAATGTTTCTTCAAGGTTATTGCGCGCTGAACGCCATCCTTGCCCGTCAGTAACCCATACAAACTCAAAGCCTGCTATCTGCTTTGCCTCCAACGCTATGGTTTTATAGCTACGCGCTGTTTCGTTGAGTTTTGACCCTTCGCTTGCATAGAAATTTGTTTCAATTCCATAGATTACGCTTGGTGTCTTTACAACGAAATCAAATCGCTTCACCGCTTTCCCTTGGTTGGAGAGTAATGATAAATCAATGCCCCATTTTAATTCAATAGCCCTGATGGTCATTTCTTTAAAATAGGTATCCCCAGAAATTAGTCCGGCTTTACGAATATGTGATTCGACAAGATTTTCCATAAGGTGCCCGCCGCGATTTTTGCGTCCATTACTGTCAAGCCCGGTTTCCACGCCTGTGGCATAGTCAACAAGGTTTGACAGGATATGCTCCTTCATGAGATTGAACAATCCTGTTTTGCGCATAAAATATTTGTATTGCTCTATCGAGTAATTCATATTACGGAATGAGTATAAAAAATCTCCCTCGCCGTCAATAGCATAAATCTCGTTGCCACGAACCGCAAGCAATAACGGTATACATTTTAGCGTCTCTGGATAACGGGTAATAAGAGCCTCAAACTCAGCCTCAATATCCTTTGAGCCAATAAGAGAATTCAATATGTTCAGTTCAACCTTTATCCTATCTATATTTCTGTGTACTTTTGCGAAGTCAACGTAATAAGCGTAGTCAGATATACTGGGCTTAAAGGTTGAAAGCCATTCGTTAAAATTACGCACAATGAGTCCCCTTCTATTGTTAATAACTCGCTATTAATAATTCATTTATTTTACCGCGGGATGACCCGTTAGCGTTTATTGCGCGGCTTGCGCTGATTCTGGCAATAGTATAGCGTGAGTATAACCGATCAAAGAAATCATCCTCGGCATCTATGTTTTTGGGGTCGCTATTACTGGCAATAATCCATGCATTACGCTCGCTCATCTCGTTAATGAAGGCTGCAAGTTCCGTTTGTTCCTTGTCTCCGAAATTATCTGCAGCATAAGATGTGAACTTTGCCGTTGGAGACAATGGGCGATACGGGGGGTCAAAATACGCGAGCGTTTTGCTGTCAATAAAGGTCTTTGATTCTCTGTAATCGCCGCTGACGATAATAACTCCTTGCAATTTCTCAGACACTGCCTGCAAATTGCGTTCATCGCAAATAGTAGGGTTCTTATAGCTCCCTTGAGGCACGTTGAACGCGCCGTGAGCGTTCACGCGATAAAGCCCGTTGAAGCAAGTCTTATTCAAGAATATAAATAGAGCCGAAAGCTCAACAGCGTTACTTTTTGCGAATTTTAAAACATTAAATCTGTCACGTGAAGAATAATAAATCTCTTTTCTTATGTCATCGCTTGAAACGAGATATTGGCGTTCTATATTCCGTAAGGCGTAAATCATTTCATCAATATTATCTCTTATAGCAATATAGGTTTGAATAAGTTCCCTGTTGATGTCACTTATATAAACTTCGCTTGCTTTAAAGCGTCCGAGCATGTCGAATAATACCGCTCCGCCTCCCACAAAAGGCTCGGCGTACTTAGTTATCTTTGTCCCGATCCCGTCCGGATACTTGCTACGGATACTGCTAAGAATCTGCGACTTTCCGCCCGCCCACTTTACAAAGGGTTTAACCGGCATATCGGCAGGAGGCTCGAAGCGGATTGCTTGTCCGTCCTTCGGCTTTTGCGCGGCTTCTTTTGCAGTAACAAAATCCATAATAATACCTCCATGCGCTTGCCTCATCATTATGTTATGTATTAAGAAGAATGTAAAGTTGCCTGCGTAGCGACCCGCTCCCCCCGCTCTTGTATATTTCCCCCCGCTGTAATATTATAGCAATAATATTACCTGCGCCCGTTGCAGTATATCTTGAGTGGTGTGTACATGAGTAATGACCGGATACGCGTCGCGACGTCGAAACCCAGTCTGAAATCAAAATTAAAAACGAATCTCTCCGGCACGACGGACATTATTTATTGGTATATCCGTTTTAATATCCCGTTGGACGAGACCACCGTTTCCGATAAGACAATGGAAGTCACCGACACGGAAGGCTATATCATGCGCACGGATATCACCTATAGGCAAAAAAACAATATCATCGTGATTTCGCCGCTTGATACCTATGAGCAGAACCGTTTTTATCTGCTGAATATCTCAAAGAAGGTGCAGTCGTCCCGAGGGCAGAATTTGCGCTCCACCATACATATCCTGTTCAAGCTGCTCGACAACCAGATTTCCGATTATAAAATCCTTAAAAAGGACGTTACCATCCCAAAGCCGAAGCCGCGCCCGAAGGATTACGACAAGCAGCAATCCTCTCGCAAGCCGAACAATTTCGATATGGAATACATGGACCGTTCCCCACGCGACAGGATGACGACGGTTTCGTTCCGCATAAACCTGTGGCTTGGCGTACTCGGGCTGCTGATGGTGCTTGCGGGGGTATTTCTGCAGCTTATCTGGCTGATGATCGTAAGCGTGTTGGTTTGCGCCGGCGGCGTGGTTCACGTGTATTTCCAAATGAAAAATGACGAGCTGCGTTCCGTCTGGTCTTTTAACCGGGGCGTGCGGCATTTTAACAAGGCGCGTTACAAGGAAGCGGGGGCGCTGTTTCGAAAAGCGGTGGACGCCAACCCCGAGAACGAGCTCGCCAAATACGGATTATATAAAATAAGCCTATATAAATAGGAAGGATTGATTGTATGGACCTGCTTACACGTTCTGATTTTGACGGCTTGGCGTGCGCGACAATCCTGCGGGACATCGGCGTGATCGGGAATTTGAAATTTGTTCACCCGAAAGATTTGCAGGCGGGGTTGGTAAAGGTAACGCCCAACGACATACTGGCAAATGTGCCGTATGTGGAAGGCTGCGGCATGTGGTTCGACCACCACGCCAGCGAATGGGAACGCCTCGGGCAGCCGCAGGGGTTTGTGGGTTCGCTTCGCCGGTTGGACAGCGCCGCCCATGTGGTTTACGACTACTACAAAGACCGGAACAACCTTTGCAAGTTTGACGAAATGCTGACCGCGGTGGACAAGGTGGACGCGGGAAAGCTGACGGCGGAGGAAATTCTCGAGCCTTACGGGTGGATACTCCTCGGTTTTATCATGGACCCGCGCACCGGGCTCGGCAGGTTCCGGGAATTCCGCATCAGCAATTATCAGCTGATGGAAGCGCTGATTGAATACTGCCGCACCATGCGCATAGACGAAATACTCGAACAGCCCGACGTGAAGGAACGCGTGGAGCTGTACCGGGAGCAGACGGAGCTTTTCAAAAAAATGCTCGGGGAACATACCAAAGTACACGGCAACGCCATCGTGACGGACTTGCGCGGCGTGGACACGATTTACGCGGGCAACCGTTTCATCATTTACAGCCTCTATCCGGAATGCAATATTTCCCTGTGGGTGGTGGACGGCAGGAACAAACAGAATGTTTCCATCGCGGTGGGGTACAGTATACTTAACCGAACGTCCACCGCGGACGTGGGCTCGACGCTTCTCGCTTACGGCGGCGGCGGGCATAAGCAGGTGGGTACGTGTCAGGTGCCTTACGATGACTGCGACCGGGTGCTCGGGGAATTGATAGGGAAGCTGCAATGATAGAACACGGTTTAAATTGAATGGAAAGGCTGCAATATCGCCGCGCGGGAACTCGCGCGGTTTTTTTTGTTTACAACTTCGTAATATTACGGCGGTATGATAATTTATAACTACTCATACGGGGCGGTTGAACCTATGGCGAACATCCTGATTGTGGAAGACGAGTTTACCATCAACGAATTAATCAAACGAAATTTACAGTTGGTGGGGCATACCTGTTTTCAAGTGTACGACGGGAATGCCGCGTTGGCGGAAATGAAAAAGGAAACCTATGACTTAATCATCCTCGACGTCATGCTGCCCGAACGGGACGGCTTTTCCCTGTTGGCGCAGGCGCGTCACACGCCCGCGATTTTTCTGACGGCGAGGGACAGCTTAACGGATAGGATTAAAGGCTTTTCCCTCGGCGCGGACGATTATATCCTCAAGCCTTTTGAAATGCTCGAGCTTACCGCCCGGGTGGAGGCGGTGCTTCGCCGCACCCAAAAAGGCGTCCGCGTTTTTGAATTGGACGGTATACGCGTGGCGTTTGAAATGCGCGCGGTATACCGGAACGGGCAGCCCGTTGAGCTAACGCCGAAAGAATACGAGCTGTTGGAAATTTTAGTCGCCAACCGGAACCTTGCCCTGTCCCGGGACAAGCTGTTGGAACGGGTATGGGGCTATGACTTTTCGGGGGACAGCCGCACCGTGGACGTTCACATACAGCGGCTGCGCAAAAAACTGGGTTGGGAAAGCCGTATCAAAACGGTTTATAAGATGGGCTACCGTCTGGAGGCGCGGGAATGAAAACCAAAACCTTCCTGACCACCATGCTGCTGTTTTTGCTGACGGTCTTCGGCGGTATCGTCCTGATCGCGGTCTATACCTACCGGGACACGGCGGCGCAGGCAAGGGAACGCGCCAACGCCGGGCACTATTTTATCGCTTCCGGGCTTTTTAAAGACATTGCCGCGATGGACGAAAGGGGCGCCGACTACCGGCAGCGCCTTGCGGACTTAATGCAGACCTACGGCTACCTCGCGGAAAACCAAAACGCCCGGATAGCGCTGTACGACGGGGACAGGCTTGTGTATTCCGGTGCGGGGGAAGACGCGCCTTTGCCGCCGCAAGCCCCGGCGCAAAACGGGGGACGCCTGGTTACGGTCACGAAAGACGGGGCGGGTTCCGCCGTTTACGTAACCGGACGGTTGCCCGCGCCTTACGGGAATTTTTTCTTAATCTACCGTATGGACATTTCCGAATCCGTAGCCGCGTGGAACCGGTTGAAAAATATGATGTTCCTCATGGGGACGCTGCTCTCCTGCGTGCTTGCCGCCGGGCTGCTCGCGCTGTTAGACCGCCTGTTCCGCCCCCTCGCGGAAATATCCCAAACCTCGCGAAGGATAGCGAGCGGCGAATACCACACGCGCCTTGCGGTAAAAGGGAAGGATGAGCTGGCGGAAATGGCGGGGAGTTTTAACCACATGGCGGGTGAAATCGAAAGGCAGATGGCGGAACTGACCGCCACGGCGGAAAACAAGCAGCTTTTTATTGACAATTTCGCCCACGAGCTTAAAACGCCGCTTACCGCCATTTACGGGTACGCCGAATACATGCAAAAAGCGAACCTTTCCGGGGACGACCGCCGTTTTGCCCTCGAGTGCGTTCTTTCGGAGAGCCGCCGGATTCAAACCATGGCGTATCAGATGATGGAACTTGCCAATCTGCGCAACGACCCCGTACAAACGGAGCGGGTTTCCGTTCCGGAACTGTTTAAGAAAACGGAAACCGCCATGCGCCATAAAGCGGCGGAGAAAAAGATGGATTTGGTTTTCCAAAGCGAGCTTCCGGCGTTGTATGGCAGTATGAATTTTTTGGAGAGCCTGCTGATAAACCTGACGGACAACGCCATAAACGCCAACGAGCCGGGAAGCCCCGTTTTTATTAAAGCCTTTGAGTATAACGGAACCCCGGCGCTTTCGGTCAAAGACAGGGGGAAGGGAATATCGCCGCAGGACCTTCCCAAGATTACGCAGCCCTATTACAAAACGGAGAAGAACCGCAGCGCCCGCGACCGGGGCGCGGGGTTGGGGCTTGCCATCTGCGAGCAAATCGTCAAAAAGCATAAGGGGGAAATGAAGTTTTTAAGCAGCCCCGGGAACGGAACGGAAGTACAGGTTATTTTTACAACACCGCAATAAGTCGGAAACAAATCTGCCGCATCCGTGTTTTATCATTTCTGCGAAATTTAATTACATAGGCGGTGTGAATGTTTAAACGGTCGCCGCCTATATAGAAAAGGAGATGTTGAAATGAAACAGAACATGAAAGCGTTGCTTGCGGCGGTCTTGATGACGGGTATGGTCGCGGCGGGGTCTTACGGGCTGACCGAAGCGGCGGAAGCGGCGGAGAACGGGAAAGCCGTCGTAATGCAAACCGGTTACGCCGCCGCCCCGGAGACGGCTCCCGACGACGTGTCGTACATGTGGGGCAGCTATGACGGAACCGTGGCGCAAACCCTCACTATGTTTAAAAAAACGCCCGACGCCAAACCCACCGCCAACGATATTCCGGAAGAAGATGCCGCCGAAACCGGAACGCGGCGTTTTAACGCCGTCTTTGGCGTCGACCTGACCGGAAAAGAAATCGCTATGGAATACAGCCCGGCGTATAAAGGTATTCGCGCTGTCTGGACGGGAACCTGCGCCGCGCCTGACGCGGAATATTCTTTTTCCGTGGACGCCGTCACCGGCGAGGTGCTTAACGTGCTTTGCAACCGGGATTTTCCCGACGAAACGCTCGCCGGGTTCGAGGCGGAGGACAAATACTTCCTAAGCTACGAAGCCTGTAAGGCGGTCGCGGAGGAAATGGTCGTAAAACACGGCGCGATTTCCCGTTCCATAAAGAACCTTGTGCGCGCGGTCAGCTCGGGTTTCGTAGATTCCGACCCGTATTTTGTATTTGATTTCGCGGGTGCGGACGGGGAAACCGCGCAGGCGACGGTTTCCCGCTATGACAAGCACCTGACCGGCATTTACTTCGACGCCGGAATGAAGTGGAAGGCGGCGGAAAGCGCGGTGACCATTGCGGAAACAGACGAACTACAAGCGCGGGCGGACGCGTATTTTGAAGCCAACCCCGGCACGACGCTGTATTATGACGAGGAACTGAGGGGGCAGATTGAAATAACCCCGCGAAATTAGAAAATAAAAAATGCTGTCATTCTGAGCCGAAGCAGCGTCTGTCATGCCGAAGCCGCGCCTGTCGCCGAAGCAGCGTCTGTCATGCCGAAGCAGCATCTGTCATTCTGAGCCGAAGGCGAAGAATCCTCCCTACGCGTAATTATTGAAGATTCTTCGCTGCGCTCAGAATGACAGCGTAAAATGACCGCGTAAGCCCTAAAGCCGCCCGCGGCAGCGTCTGTCATGCCGAAACAGCGCCTGTCATGCCGAAACAGTGTCTGTCATTCTGAGCCGAAGGCGAAGAATCCTCCCTACGCGTAATTATTGAAGATTCTTCGCTGCGCTCAGAATGACCGCGTAAAATGACCGCGCAGAATGACCGCTCAGAATCCTCCCTGCGTGATGCTATCACCTCCAAATTTGTCCGCCCGTATGATAACAGTAATTCTTTCCATTACAGCGAATCAACTTTTCACCACAATGCATTGACGCTTCCGATGGTCAAAAATTAAGTTGATTCGCTATATTGAGGGTGACGGGCATGGCGGGTATAGCCGGGTTTTTCGATTTTACGGACGAACTTTTCACGCGAAGGGAAGCAAGCATTCACACCGCGGAGGAAATGCGCGGCGCGTTAAAAAGGCGCGGTTCCCCGCCTCGAAGGGGCTTGCCTGCCGAGCATACGGATTCCCCACCGGTCTGGCTTTCCGCCCGCTGTTTGCTTACCGCGTCCTGCGGGGAAAATGACGCGCCGCTCACGGTCATTCCCGACGAAGCGGAAGAAACCGCCCTCGTTTTCGACGGGGAAATTTACAACGGCAGCACGCTATGGCCGGACCTCGCCTTTGGGTCCCCCGGTACGCGCCCGCCTTACGCAAGGAACGACGCCGCGCTTATACTGCGCGGCTTCCTTGCCCACGGCGCGGATTTTGCGCGGCGGCTCGAAGGCGTTTTCGCGTTCGCGTGCTGGTATGACGGCGCGTTATACCTGTGCCGCGACCACGCGGGTATCAAGCCGCTTTTTTATACCCAAACGGAAGACCGGTTTATTTTCGCTTCGGAAATAAAGGCGCTGTTTAAGCACCCGGGGGTCGAGGCGAAGTTGGACGCCGACGGGCTGTTCCAACTGCTTGCGATAGGTCCCGCCCGCGAAGAACGCGGCGGCGTATTTAAAAACATTTTCGCGCTTCCGCCGGGCGCTATGGCGGTGATACGCCTCGCCCCGGACGGGAAGTCCCTGTACTCACGGCAGCTCAAGTATTGGGGTTTTACCAACGAAAAATTTACCGGCGGCGAAGACGACGCCGTTTCGCGGGTGCGGGAACTGCTGACAGGCGCGATTACGCGGCAAAGCATCCCCGACGACGGAACCTGCGCGTTCCTGTCCGGCGGGGTGGATTCGAGCGTGGTGACGGCGGTTGCCGCCGGGGTTTTTTCTCGGGCGGGGAAGAAATTGCGGACGTATTCCTTCGACTTCGCCGGAAGCGAAGCCGATTTTAAAGCCAACGCGTACCAACCCGACCGCGACAGGCCGTGGGTGGAAAAAATGGCGGCGTTCTGCGGCACCGAACACCGTTTCATAGAATGCGGCGCGGAAGAACTGGCTTCCGCCCTTGCGAGCGCCGTAACCGCCCGGGATTTACCGGGAATGGCGGACGTTGACGCGTCCCTTTTATGCTTTTGCGCGAAACTGCCGCCGGGGACGGTGGCGCTGACCGGCGAATGCGCGGACGAGATTTTCGGCGGGTACCCGTGGTTCCACGCGGGGCTGATGGGCGCAATGGGCGCGGGGCGCTTTCCCTGGAGCAAGGACATCGACGCGCGGAAAACGCCGTGGTCGGAGGAATTGCTGCGAAAACTGGACTTTGACGAAAAAGCCGACGCCTTTTTCCGGCAGGAGATCAATTCGGCGAAATTTTTCGTGGACGAAGACGCGGACGGACGCTATCCCAAAACGCGCGCCGGGCGGGAGGAAATTTTACTGCGGGCGGCGCAATATCTGACCATAAAATATTTCATGGCGGCGCTGACCGAGCGCATGGACCGGATGGGCGCTTACGGCGGCATACGCGCGCGGGTCCCATTCGCGGACAAAAACGTAATGGAATACGTGTGGAACCTTCCGTGGACATTAAAACGGAAAGACGGGGTGGTGAAACATATTTTGCGGGAAGCGTTCAGGGGCGTCGTACCCGACGGGGTGCTGTTCCGGAAAAAAAGCCCGTTCCCGAAAATTTACGACCCGGTTTATACCGCGCTGATCAAACGGCAAGTGGAGGCGGAGGTGTTGGCTGACCCGAACGCCCCGGTTCGGGCGTTTATCGACGGGGAAAAGCTGCGCGCGCTGATAAACGCGCCTTCCGACACGGGCGCGCCGTGGTTCGGGCAGTTGATGGCGGGGCCGCAAAGGTTGGCGTATATCTGGCAGATCAATTATTGGATGAAGGCGTATAAAATTAAGGCGGAGCTGTAGGATTGGTGTTGATTCGCCCCTGTCCTTATTGTATATTGGAGGTGGTTGATTAGGAATTCTTGCTTCGCTGCTGTGTGCGGTGGCGAAATTATTTTGTAAACATATTTTTATTTGCTTCATAATTTTTACGAGGAGTGTAATAAAAAAATGAAACATATAACTGTGAATACAGCACAAAAAAATTTTTTTACGCTGTTTAACGATGTAACATTGTTTAACGAACCAACCGCAATCGTATCTGACGATAATAAAACGGCGGTCATTATTAATATTGACGACTGGAATAATATTCAAGAAACTTTATATTTATATGCGCTTCCCGGCATGGTTGAATCAATAAAGGATGCTGCCGCCGAACCTTTGAATTGCGGAATACC
>JAISWA010000058.1 GCA_031271275.1 Clostridiales bacterium
AAGCGAGTTGCATAAACCGCTCAAGGTCATTTGAATCGCCGAAGGAATCTACTCGTTTGTAATGCCGCCGGTTTAAAACAATATCACCGTGCTTACCGCCAAGACCGTCTTTTAATGCCGCTTGAATTTTCCAATCGTCAAAGGTTATGTACTTGTCTATATCCGATGGTTTCGGATATGCGTCCGAGCCTTCTGTGTGTCGCAGTATTTCCTTTATCGCGCAGCGTATATGGTAATCGTAGATTCGTCTGACCCGATGGAAATAAACTTGTGAAAACATTTGATAACGCGCGATAATTAAGCTTTCAGCCAGATGCCACCCTTTTTCCGCTATTGCGATAACGGGGGCTTGCGTCTCCTCATTTTGAGCCAACGTCATACTGCTGACCAGTCTTTCACGGTCGTACAGCCCATAACTTACGCCTAAATGTATTGAATCACGTAACAAATAATCCGCGCGGTCAGCGTCCATCTGACCGGAAATCAAATCTTTCCAAAGCAATGCCGCCGCCTTTAAGCGAACGGATTTATCGTCTAACAAAGCGGTAATGTCTTCTGTTGAAATCATCGGATGCTTTTCAATTATAGGGCGAAAAAATTCTTTAATAATGGTTATGCTGTAGTATTCGTGCTTATACTTTTTCGCTGAGTCGCTCTCGGCTGCCAGCGGCATTACCGCTTCGCCGGAATGAGAAAAGGGAGCGTGCCCCACATCGTGCAGCAATGCCGCTAATCTTACAATTTTTCTATAAATCCCTATGCTTTCTAAATCAATGGACCAATTTTCTTTCAAGATTCGCCTATTTTCTTCTTTACTGACGATGCTGTCGAACATATCCGACGCCATTTGCATTACGCCTATGGAATGTTCAAAACGGGTGTGACTTGCTCCGGGGTAGAGCATGTCGGTAAGTGAAAGCTGTTTGATTCTGCGCAGACGTTGAAATACCGGGTGGTCAATAACCGTTTGCTCTTGTTCGTCAAGGGTGACAAATCCATAAACGACATCTCTGATTTTTTTTTCCACCCCGTCACCTCAAAAAATAAATTTTGATGACCGTATTGTATAATTATTTAAGCGCCGTTTCAATCTTACCCAAGCCTTTTCTTCCTGTACGCCGCCGCAAACAGCGCGGCAAGCGCCGCGATATTCGCCAGTATAATCAGCACGGGCCTTGCGATATCCGTGGAAACGTCGTTGGCGACCACGTTCACCTGCTGCGTATAAAAAATATCGAAAATCTGCTTCGCCGTTTCGTTGAACATCGTGACCATCGGCGCGAACCCGAGCACCATGGAAACGGGGATTCCCACCGCGCTGGCGGACTGTTGGTTCTTCGAAAGGATGCCGATGCTCGCGCCCAGTAAAATGGACGCAGCCGAGCCGAGCACCATTACAAGCAGGAATTTGAAAAATTCCGCCCCCGAATAGCCGCCGATCAGCGCGAACACCACGGAAACGCCCAACCCGAACAAAAAGATTACCCCGCCTACACCAATCAGGTACTCGTGGGGCTTTACGCCCGCCATCACCAAAAAGCGCAGGCTTTTGGTCTCCCTGTCTTCCGCGATTACGGCCATAGCCGAAAACACAAGCGCCATCCCCGCGAATATGGACGAGAACATCGCCACAAACATGGTGTCCGCTATCGTCTCGTCCGCTTTCGCGACTAAAACGGTAAAAACAAACGCCACCGCCGGGTACACCACATACTGGATTAAAACCGGCCAGTTCCGGAACATATCCAAGGTCTGTTTGACAAACATCGCTTTAACGCTTCTCATTCGAGCACCGCCCCCGTCAATTTTATAAACACCGATTCCAAATCGGGAACCGTCTTTACGGCGCCGTGCCGCTCGCAAATCTCCGAAGGCGCGCCGTTTTCCACGATTTTTCCCTTGTGCAGCAGCGCAACCCGGTCGCAAAGTTTTACCGCCTCGTCCATGTTGTGGGTGGTAAGGAAAACCGTCGCGCCTTTTTCCTTCAAATTCAAAATCAATTGGTGTATTCCCCGCGCCGTCGCCGGGTCAAGCCCGCTAGTGGGTTCGTCGAGGAACAGCACTTTCGGCTCGTGCAGAATCGCCCTTGCAAGGGCGAGCCGTTGGCGCATCCCCCAGGAAAGCGCCTGGACAGTTTTTTTGACCGCGTCGCCCAAGCCGACACTTTGCAGCGCTTCTATGGATTTTTTCCTCGGCATACCGTAAATATCCGCGACCACGTTCAAGTTTTCCGCGCAGGTCAGCCGGGCGTATAGCCCGTCCTGGTCGAGCATAAGCCCCGTTTCGAAAGGCTCCGCCCCGGTGCTGTGGCTGCCCCCGTCCGCGTATAGCTGACGGGTAAGTATGTTGATGATGGTCGTCTTGCCCGCGCCGGACGGACCGAGCAGCCCGAAAATTTCCCCGTCCCGCGCCGTAAAATTCACGTCGTTAAGCACGGTTTGCGTACCGAAACGCTTGACGATGTTACGCATTTCAATCATTCAAACACCCCTTTGAAAATAAACTTCCAATACCGGCCCGATAAAGACGGCGGCTTCCGCCATCAGCCCTTTAAGTTCGCCGGACCAACTTCCGCCAAGATTTTCGGAAAATTTGGTCAGTTCGGGAAGCAGGCTCATGTCTCCGCCCGTAAAATCCGTCACCATTGCCCACCATTCCCCGGCGAGCTTTTGCGCCCGGGGGCTTTCCGGCGGCTCGCCGGCATTTTTGCACGCCACCGCCTCAGCGCAAAGTTTTCTAAAGTTTTCAAAAAAGGTCTCGCCGCTTTTTTCGTCAAACCGTCCCCGGATATGCCCCCAAAGCTTATTCCCAAAATGCTTCGCGACCCAGTAGTGCTCGTTTTTTTGCCGCAAAAGCGCCACAATGTCCGCGTACCGCTCGAAATCCACCGTTTTCATTTGCAGCGTTTCCGCCTTCAATTTTTCCGTCGCGTCCAAAATTTCCGTCAGCGCGGAAATCTTTTCCCTAAGGGCGGCGGCTTGTTCCGTCAGCGCGTTCGCGACTTCCTCCGGCGTGTCGAGCGATACGAGCCGGAATTTTATGTCGTCCAGTGAAAAGCCCAAATACTTGAACGACTGTATCTGGTGCAGCCGGACGATGTCCTTGTGCGTATAAAGCCTTCGCCCGCCTTCGCTTTCGGCGGAGGGGGAGAGCAGGCCTACCCGGTCGTAATACTGCAGCGTGCGGACGGTGGTGTTCATTTTTTTCGCCGCCTGCCCCACCGTCATGTAGCCCGCGGGGATTGCCCTGTACTTTTCCATAATGATCGCACCTCTTTTTGTTAACGACGCAATTGTAACTCATGACGCAACGTAATGAGCAAACAGCAGCAAAAGTACAAAGCGGCTCCGCCGCTTGTTTTCCGCAATTCGTCATAGGAAACTGCACCTTGTGCGTTCCGTTGGCTTCAAAACGGAACGCCGGAATCAAGCAGTTTCCTATGACATAAAAAGGCAGCCGGAAACGGGCTGCCTTATCGCTTGCTTCTTCTTTTACTATTACGCCACCACTTCGTACCCCTGCCCCTCAATCGCCCCGGTAATGTCCGCCACCGTGCTCTTTGAAGGGTCGCGCTCCACGGTGACGGTCTTTTCCGCTAAACTGACGGAAACTTCCGAAACCCCGGGCAGGGCGCTTACCGCCTTTTTAATCGCGTTGACGCAGTGGTTGCACGACATGCCGTCCACATACAGCGTATTCTTTTCCATGCTGATTCTCCTTTTCCTTCACATTTTAAACCGCTTCAACCGCAGCGCGTTCGCCAACACCGAAACGGAGCTTAAACTCATGGCGGCGGCGGCGAAAACCGGGTTGAGCAGCGGCCCGCCGAACAGGTAAAGCACGCCCGCCGCGACGGGTATGCCAATCACATTATACCCGAACGCCCAGCATAAATTTTGTTTTATGTTCCGGATCGTCTTTTTGCTCAGCAAAATCGCGGCGGAAACGTCCCTTAAATCGGAGCGCATCAGCACGATGTCGGCGGATTCCATCGCCACGTCCGTGCCGGAACCGATGGCGACGCCCACATCCGCCTGCGCCAACGCCGGGGCGTCGTTGATTCCGTCGCCCACCATCGCCACCTTTTTCCCGCGCTCCTGCAATTTTTTAACCTCGGCGGATTTGTCCCCCGGAAGCACTTCGGACAGCACCGTGGTTATGCCCGCCTGTTTCGCCACGGCGGCGGAGGTTCTTTTATTGTCACCGGTGAGCATGATCACTTCGACGCCCATGCCGCGCAGGCTTTCCACGGCGGCTTTGCTCCCGGGCTTCACCGCGTCGGCGACGGCGACGATTCCCGCGAATTCCCCGTCGATTGCCACATATACGGGCGTCTTGCCCTCTTTGGCAAGCCGGTGGGACGCCCGCGCGGCACTTTCCGCCAAAATGCCCCGCTCGTCCATCAGCGGGCGGTTGCCCGCGAGGATCGTCTTTCCGCCCGCCGCCGCTTCAATCCCCCTGCCCGTCAGCGACTGAAAGCTTTCGGTTGGAATCAGCGCATACCCTTTTTCCAACGCGCAGTTTACAATCGCCTGCCCCAACGGGTGCTCGGAGCCTTTCTCGGCGGAGGCGGTCAAAAGCAGAAGGTCACGCTCAAAGTGACGGGGGCTTCCGCCCGCCGTAAGCGCCGGAAGTATGTCCGTCACCGTCGGCCTGCCCTCCGTGACCGTGCCGGTTTTGTCCAAGACGACCGTGTCGATTTTGTGCGCCGTTTCCAACGCCTCGCCGCCCTTGATTAAAATGCCGTGCTCCGCGCCTTTGCCGGTTCCCACCATAATCGCCGTCGGCGTGGCGAGCCCCAACGCGCAGGGGCAGGCGATTACCAACACCGAGATAAAAACCGTCAGCGAAAATTCCAAGTCGCGGGTGCCGATAAACCACGCCATACCCGCAACGGCGGCGATAACGCACACAATCGGGACGAAATAGCCGGAAACCGTGTCCGCCAACGCCGCGATGGGCGCTTTGGAACCCTGCGCGTCCTCGACCAACTTTATAATCTGCGCCAAAACGGTATCGCTTCCCACTTTTTCCGCCCGGAAACGGAACGCCCCGGTGGTGTTGACCGTCGCGGCGTACACGGAATCCCCCGCCTGTTTATAAACCGGAACGCTTTCCCCCGTCAGCATGGATTCGTCCACGGAAGAAGCGCCCTCCGTCACCACGCCGTCCACCGGGATTTTCCCGCCGGGCTTCACCAAGACGATATCCCCCGGCGCTACCTCGCCGAGGGGGATTTCCGACTCCGCGCCGTTTCGGATAATCACCGCCGTCTTGGGCGCGAGGCCCATGAGTTTTTTAATGGCTTCGCCGGTTCGGTTTTTGGATAACGTTTCAAGGGTCTTACCGAGCAGAATGAGGGTGATGATTGTCCCCGCCGTCTCAAAATACAAAGCATCCACCGCGTGATGATTCCCCGCGGCGATTTGAAAAATATTGTAAACGCTGTAGACGAGCGCCGCCGAGGTGCTGATCGCGATGAGGGAATCCATATTGGGGCTGCGGTTGAGCAGCGCCTTAAAGCCGATTGTGTAAAATTTATAGCCCGCTAAACAGATGGGAATCGTCAGGATTAATTCCGTAAGGGCGTAGCGCAGGGGATGTTCCATAGGGGCGAGCCATTGCGGGAAAGGCAGCCCGAGCATCGGCGCCATGGCGATATACAGCAGCGGAAGCCCCAACGCCGCCGCGGTGATAAATTTGAGCCACATCCGGCGGATTTCCTTTTGCTTGCGCAGCCGGTCCGCATCCGGCGCGCTGTTTTGGGAAACGGCGATTTCCAACGCCTTGTAGCCGATTTTTTCAACCGATGCCATGACCGCCGCAGTATTTAGCAGCGTTTCGTCATAATCCACAAATAATTTTTCACTGGCGAGGTTTACGGAAGCGCTGCCGACGCCGGGCAGCTTCCCCACCACGCGCTCAATCCGCGCGGCGCACGCCGCGCAGGTCATGCCCTGTATGTCCAACACCTGATTAGCCATAGTAAGCCCCCGTTCCCCCGCGCTGTCATTCTGAGCGAAGCGAAGAATCTTCCCGCGCCTGTCATTCGTTACCTCGCGCCTGTCATTCTGAGCGAAGCGAAGAATCTTCCCGCGCTGTCATTCTGAGCGAAGCGAAGAATCTTCCCGCGCCTGTCATTCTGAGCGAAGTGAAGAATCTTCCCGCCATTTGGCGCACATCGCGGAAAGCGGTATAATTCTATCAATAATTTATTTTGAAACAAGTGCGTATTTTCAAACGGAATAATATTTTTGCTTCGCGTCTATGCTTTTATCAGGACTCATCATAGCGCCGAGGTTTCCCTCCCGAAAGGTTTGATTTATTTTGCCCCTCAAACACCGTGTGCCATTTTTAATTATATTTTTAATTATATTTTTGCTTTTCATTTTAGCGTTTTCCGGCTGCTCCCTTTTCGAAGACCCGCTGAAAGACGCCGAAGGTGCGGAGCCTGTCTCCCCCACCCCCATCAGCGTTATGCCCGAGCTTAATTTGGAACGGGTGACCGTGGAAGTCGGGTTGGAAAGTTTCCTTTCTACCAACGACGCCGTGGGGATTATGCTCGCGGATAAATTCGGAATCAACCTCGTGCCGGTGGACATCAGCGCGGCGGACACGGAAGCGTTGGAATCCTACGCCGATTCCGGCGCGCTGCCGGACGTGACCCGCGTGGATATCACCGCGCCTTATTTTCAGCACTGGATTGACGAGGGAATCATCCGGGAAATCCCGCAAAACTTAATCGACAAATTCCCCAAGGTAGCGGAAATCGCGCAAAACAGCGACGAGCTTGCGGCGGTGGGGAAAATAAACGGCGGCGGCAACTGGTTTATCCCCGTGGACGCAAGCGGGTTTTACGGGGCGGACAGCGGGCGTATTTATTACCGGCGCGACTGGCTCGCCGAAACCGCGGCGGAAACGACGGAAGCGGATTCCGAAGCAACTCCCCCGACGGAAGCGCCGTCCGCGCCCGCGCCCAGTATTATTGAAGATTTCACCCTGATGATTTCCGGTTTCGCGGAAAAAAACAGCGGAACCCCCAACGCCTCCGGGCTCACCCTCGCCGGGGGCGTGACCTATTTAATTTCGCTGTTCGGCACCGACCCGGAAAGCTGGGTGTTTGAAAACGGCGAATGGGTACCCGCCTACTATTCCGACCGTATGGTTCGGGGCCTTAGCTATGTGCGAAGGCTGTACGACGCGGGCGTAATCAGCCGCGACTTCGACATTACGAAGGCGAACACCGCCATCAATCATATGGCGGAAAACCTGACCGGGGGGTTAATCCGCCACGGCGACGCCTACTGGATGCAGCGGGTGATGGACACCTTCGCCGAAAGAAACGGCATCACCGCCGCCGAAGCGTATGGAAATCACATTGCCATACTGCCGCCGCCCGCCGTCCCTATAACGGTTGGCGAATATGAACGCTACTGGCCGCGTTCGGTGGTGACGGGGGGCTGCGTGATAAGCGCGGCGGTGGACGACGCGGAGTTGGAAATTATTCTGGGGATGTTGGAATACACCCTGTCGGACGAGGGGCAGGAAATCGCCTACTTCGGCTTGCGGGGCGAAACCTGCGCGGAAACGGTTTCCGAAAGCGGCGAAAGGGCGTTACAGCTTTTCATCGACCCGTCCACGGCGCAGCCCTTTGATATTACGGAAAAATATCCCTCGGCGCAGCTGATGTTTTTGCTCGACGCGAACCGAAGCCGCCTTGCCGAGTACGACGAATACATCCCGAGCCCAATGCACCCCGCCATTAAGGCGGCGTGCACGGAAGCCGCGCGGGTTTACGGGGAATCCGCCATCGACGAAGGCGACGGCTTCCTGATTCGCTTCCTGCGCACCCCGGCGAAGGACGGGCTGCGAAACGCGATGGATTACAGCGCGGCGTTTAACAGAATCGTCATGGGCGCGGAACCGGTGGAGGAAATGTTCGCCGCGTTTAAACGGGATTGCGAGCAAAAAAATATCCGCGCGGCCATCACGGAGGTCAACGCATTTTTTTCCCAAATAAGCGCAGAATAATGATGTCATTCTGAGCGAAGCGAAGAATCTTTAAAACGCACAGCCGATGTCATTCTGAGCGAAGCGAAGAATCTTTAAAACCCACAGCCGGTGTCATTCTGAGCGAAGCGAAGAATCCTTGTGACGCCCATTAAGTTGCGCCGCTATGTAAAAGTTACTCTGTAACCGGAGGTCAGCGATGAAAAAGCCCGCGCTTATTTTTTTATGCCTTTTTTTAAACAGCGTCACGGTATACGCGGAAAGCGCAATCCCACAGCCAAAGGTCGCGGCGACCGGCGCGGTGCTCATGGACGCGGAGACCGGGCGCGTATTGTGGGGCAAGAACGAGCACGCGCCTATGGCGATGGCGAGCACCACCAAGATTATGACCGCGGTGCTCGCCTTGGAAAGCGGTCGGGCGGAAGAAACGGTGACGGTTTCCAAACGCGCGGTTTCCGCGCCGCCGGTGGAGATGGGGCTGACCTCCGGCGAAAAAATCAAGCTCGGCGACTTAACGCTCGCGCTCATGCTCGAATCGAAAAACGACGCGGCGGTGGCGATTGCCGAACACCTTGGCGGTTCGGTGGAGGAATTCTGCCGGCAGATGACCGCCAAGGCAAAGGAAATCGGCGCGAAGGACACGCTGTTTGTCACGCCCAACGGCCTCGACGCGGGCGGCCACCATTCCACCGCCTACGACCTGGCGCTGATTGCGCGGTACGCGCTTACCGTACCCGGCTTCGCCGAACTCACCAACACGCGGAACGCGCACTTTTCCAGTGACAGGCGCGCGTACTCCCTGCAAAATTATAACCGGCTGCTTCGGGAATACGCGGGGGCAAACGGGGTTAAAACCGGTTTTACCGGGCGGGCGGGCCACTGTTTCGTCGGCGCGGCGAAGCGCGGCGAGATGCAGCTTATTTCCGTGGTGCTCGCCAGCGGTTGGGGCGCGCGGGGCAAGGCGCAAAAATGGGCGGACACCAAAGCAGTGTTAGACTTCGGGTTCGCCCATTACGGTTATGAAACGGTTTTAAGCGCCGGCGACAGGGCGGGGACGCTTCCGGTGACGCGTTCCCGCTCGGCTTCGGTGGATTTTATTTACGACGGCGGGCTGCGCATCCCTATGAACCGCGACGAAAAAGAAACCGTCTCCGTCCGCCTCGACGTGCCGGACGCGCTGCCCGCCCCGGTCCAAAAAGGCGACGCGGTGGGGACCGCGCGGGTTTTTGTGGGGGATTTCCCCTGCGGGGAAATTAAACTCATCACCCTCGGCGGAGCTGACCGCCACGATTTGAAAACATCCATGGAGAAATTCCTCGACGCGTGGATCGGGCAAGGCACCCGACAGCCGGTGAAAACGGCGCTGCCGGAGTTCCCGCCCCGATAAACTCAGCGGGAAAAAATCACCCGCTCGGAGTTGAACATACGCGTCAGCACAAAGCCCCCCGCGCAGGCGTAAACCACATTGGATATAATCGTCAAAAGGATGTGCGTCATATTATAGTCGAATTTGAGCACCGCGCTCATCGCCTGAACGCTGTTATACAGCGGAATCAGGTAAACAGCCGGTTCCGTCTGGGTCTTGCCCCCGAACATAGACGTAATGCCCGCCAACATAACCACAATCATCAGGGGCATTACCGACGTGTTCGCCTCTTTAACGGTTTTGGAGAACGCCGATATAATGGAAATCACCGTGACAATCAGCAGCACCGCCGACAATATGACCAACAGGATTACGGCATAGTCCGCCGGGGCGTAAATGTTCATGCTTTCGTCGCTGACGCTCATCATTTGCGGCAGGGATAAAAACGTCCCGACGGCGCTGGAGCACCCGCAAAGGAAGGCGAGCACCCCGAGGCTGAGTATTTTCCCGATCGCCAGTTCCCCGCGTTTAATGGGCGTGATGAGTATGGTGGCGATGGTGCCGCGTTCCTTTTCCCCCGCGATGGATTCCGTCGCCAGGGACATGCAACTCGTGAACATAAAGGTCAGCAGCAGAAAGGGCAGCATGGACGAAAAGCTGAACGCCATCATGTCCTCCCGGGAAGCGAGGTTCGCCTCAATATCCCGGTTAACGTCAAAGCGGTTGGCGAGGCTGTCCTCGTACTCTTTCAGCATTCGCGCCGCGAGGTCATACGCCGCGTCGGAATTCGGGTTGGTGGCGTTGTAGTATATCTCCACATTAGGCGCGTCTTCCCCCGACGCGGGGTCATGCGCTTCCGCCCGCTCCGTAAAACCGGAGCCGAATATCACCAGAATGTCATTTTCCTTGGCGGCGATTTGCGCTTTTACCGCGTCCGCGTCTTCCGCGCCGTTAACCGTGAAGCCGTATGCCTCCGCCAGCGTTTTAATGTCCGCCGGAATGTTGACGGCGTTTAGCACCGGCACATGGGCGTCGTCGGGCACCAATATGTCCTGCAGGGCGGAGCCCATGAACACGTACATCAAATAAATCATCAAGCCGGGCAAAACCATAGCGGTCAGCACCATGCGCGGGTCGCGGAAAAACCGGGCGAACTCCTTCTTCATTACCGCCAAAATATTTTTATTCATCAAACCTCGCCCGCCCTTTCTTTATAAATATCAAAAAACACTTCTTCC
>JAISWA010000064.1 GCA_031271275.1 Clostridiales bacterium
AAAATTCAGTTCGAGGGTCGCGTCCTTGCCTTTGAGCGCCTTTAAGACAGAAAGCGAAAGGTTTGTGGAGTCCGCTTCCACGGAAATCGTTTCGCCGGACGCGGCGTTTTTGATATTGCTGAGGGTTTGCGCCGAAGCGCTGCCGCTTGACACACTGGAAACCTGCGGCGGCTTGGGCTGCGGGGAGGAGGACTTGCTTCCGGAGGAGCCGCTTCCGATTGAACCGGTTGAGCCGCCGGGTTTGGAGGGCGTGACGGTTTCGGCTAAATTCGCGAACACGAACACGCTGAACCCGTACACCGTAAAGGTGCAGGTTTCGTCGCTGTTGATAATCGGGCGGATAACGTCCAACGTGCCGTCGTCGTGATAGTGCAGGATTCTGAAATTATTAGGCTCCATCGAATTAGGGATTGGAACCGTGATGATGACCGGAACGTCCAGATTAGCCGGGTCGTTTACGCCGGTAATGCTGATGTCTACCTGAACGATGTCTCTGGTTTTGTAGCCCGGGCCAAGCTCCTTTACATCTTGCGGCTTCGGCTTGGAGAAATGAATTTCCACTTTCTGTCCCGGCGCGGCGTTAAAGGCTGCCCCCACCACTTCTATTTCATCCACGGAGTTTTTAAAATCAGCGTGGGTGTTCATATCCGCGGTGATTTCAACGGTGATGTCGGTCATGTCTTGGTAGATTTCCTCAAGGGCTTTGAAGTCATCTTTTACTTCGCTAACATCCAACGCGTTTTCCAGACCGGAGGCGTCGATGGCGAGGACTTCGTTCTTGATAACCTGCGGGTCAATTTGGCTGTTTTCCGCTTGGTTTAAAAGGTCCTCGATTTTCTCCGCGATGGTCTGCTCCGCGTAGTCGGCGACATGGAGGATAGTGGGTTCGATATCTTCCCAAGGTTTTTTCGGATTACCGTAGGCAGGCTTTCCTATGCCCCAAACCGGAACCCATACGGGTACGATTACTGCTCCGTATGGGTCAGGGTTCGCCATCATTCCTACAAGAGAAGAAAAGGACGTATCCGGGATTAAGTGCCCGTAGGCTTCAGTCCACTTAGGAACGGGTACACCGTATGTCTCCGGCTGCAAATAAAGGATCGCGGATTTACCGGGATTTGTTTGTATCTTAGCTTCGACATTCACCGCCCCTGCTACGGCGCTGCCGTTTGCGGCAAGGCTAACGCCGGTGAAGGAAAGCGTCTCGGGCCAACCGTAGACTGGGTCTGATCCATAACCGGCAGCCGCCGTAAAATCAATCCATAAAACATGATTCCCGCCGTTATTGACATACTCGTCAGATACTTGAAGCCCCGACGTGACAATATACCGACTTTCATAAAGGGTTTTGGCTTTAACATTATTCGCGTCGTACTCCCAGTCGAAACCGGCAGGGGCTTCAAGGCGAAGCGTCCAGAGGGTTGTCTCGCCGTTTGGCGTTAACATTCCGCGCGCCGCCTCGGACACCCTAATGGCGTTCAATTCAGCGGAAGAAGACGCGTACAGCTTTACGGGGTCGCCGGCGCTCAGCGTAACAGTTCCGTCTGTTCTGCGGGCAAGGGGCCACGTCGTGGTCACTCGGGCGTAGTTGTAATCTGAAATCCTCAAGGTTGCTGCGCTGTCGGTCAGCCGGTAGTAAACCGGCAACGCGATGTAAGCCCCGGACATGCTATCACTTTCCCAGACTGCCGCGGAATTTTCAAAATCATAGATATAGACATACCCCTGACTGCTGCTCACGGGGTCGAACTGATAATACAAGTTCGCGTTGGGAATGGCACTATCCCGTCTGGTAGATGCCGCATACACGGGGGTTTTGATAAAATGATCCTCGAACCGAGTCGATACATGCGCACCCGGTTCAAGACCGCTTGTCACAAGCGATTCATAAGAATCCAGTTCAGACGACCCTGCGGCAATGACCGGATGACCGGTAAGACCTGACGCGGGTCTTGCCGTGGCAAGCCAGTTATCGGCATACCCTAAGTCCCCATCCCAATCCCAGTGATCGTCTGCGGTGGCCGCTTCGCTGTCTTGGTCTGTCGTGTAAAGGGACGACCACTCCGCGCCGGAAAGTTCCACGCGCAGGGCTATCGCGGTGGTAGTGCCGTACACAGGACTATTCTGCGCTTCAGATATACCCCAATACTCCGAAAGGTCAATCCAGACCTCCGTTTCCGCCCAGTCTCCATCACCAAGAAATTGGTCGTAGGGGCGAACCGTAGACGCCCCCGTCACCCCGACCGGCAGCAGCATCGTCAGCGCCATAACCGCCGCCAACAGCAAAGCAAGTTTCTTCTTCATCCTTTTCTCCCTCTCAATTTTTTTTCGGGACGATAGCGGCATTGCGCCGCAGGCTATGTATTTCGCCCCGATTGTCATACTATGACGCGTCGCGTCACGGGCTCATAAATTTTTCCGTTGCCCGCGCTTGCTGCCGCGCGTGCCGCTTTCACTGACGAAAAAATTTATTTCCAATTTAACGTGACGTCGTATATGAAAAAAACAAAAAGGCCAACAAAAAAACGCGCGGGAATTAACTTTTTCAAGTTTTCGCCTACGCGTTGAATATTTCAACGTATGCACAAATCCGCACGGGAAAACCCGTGCCAAAGCCAACAGGGCGGCGCTCGCGTAACACGCTCCTTGTGAAAATAAAGGCGGCGGGTTATACTTGGCGCAGCCGCAGTGGCAGTTATCTGTGTTTGTAGGCGTTCCGTGTATAACGTCCCTACCTCGCCGTGTGGTGTCTCACCACCGCACGGACGCTGCGGTTTTTATTATTGACCTTGCCGGAATTTTAGCACACGCAAAAATTTTCGACAAGGGTTTTTACTTTTGATATACTCATTTCAAATATGCGTATAGGGATTGATGTTAATGTCAGTTGAGACGCGCCACACGGAAAAAAGTATTCTTTACAAGCTTTTAACCATCGAGGACATGGATGATCTCGATGACATTATTTACAACCTTATTGCCACCATGGAGCCGGAGGACGTGGAGCTTGTAAAGAAGCAGGTCGCGGAAAGAAAAACGAAAAAGAAAAGCTGAGGCTTTGCCCGCGCCCCGTTAAATTATTTTTCTAATTCTTCCACCATGGATGTTACCCATGCCACATCTTCTTTTTCCATTTCCGCCTTTACCTCGATGATAAGATTGTTAAGCTCCTTGCTTTTCGTCGTCTGGTTTAATTTTAAAAGCTGAAATAATTTTCTTTTCTGCTCAATTCTAATTTCCGTGTTGGCCGGCATACGCGCCCCCCCTTTTTTAAAATTGAAACAGTTTTGGGTTTGGTCATAATCTTCTTTTGTCCCAACGGTTATGAGTATATTATAATGGCGTACAAACTACAATTAACTGAAAGGAAACGTTTTAAATGCGTACCCGTAAAAAGAAATGGACGGCGCGGGAACTCGCGCAAAACCCTCGCGTTATCCGCGATATGGCGGAATACGCGAGGAAGCTGCGCGGTTTTTTTAACGACGGGCTGCCCATACACTTAGAGCTTGGCTGCGGGAAGGGGCAGTTTATCGCGCGGATGGCAACGCGGCACCCGGAAGCCCACTTCGTCGCGGTGGAACGCGACCCGACGATACTTGCCGCCGCCGCGCGGCTTTCGGCAAGCCTTAACGCGCCGGTTTTATTTTTTATGCTCGACGCGAAAACGTTGGCGGAAGTGTTCGTCCCCGGGGATATCGCGCGGCTGTACGTCAATTTCTGCGACCCGTGGCAGGGCAAAAAGAAATGGGCCAAGCGCAGGCTGACCCATCGAAATTTTTTGGAAATTTATGACCGGCTTGAAATACCGGAAATATTTTTTAAAACCGACAACCGGGAGCTGTTTGCGTTTTCCCTCGAGAGCTTTTCCGAAAACGGTTGGAAGCTGCGGAATATTTCGCTTGACCTGCACCGGGCGGCGCGGGAAGGCGCAGACGCGGGAGACGCAAACGCGGTTGCCCGTGACGCGGACGACGACGCCGTCGCGGTCACCACGGAGTACGAGGAAAAGTTCTCCGCGTTGGGTCAGCCGATTTACCGGTTGGAAACCTATAAAACACACATAAAACCTATAGACAAGTAGGCAACGGCGCGAAGATTTCTTTAAACGCATTGCGAAATTAAATATATTTTTGTCATATTTAACCGCGTAGATAGAAAATACCGCACAAAATAAAAATAACTGCCACGGAAAAATCGCTTTTTCCAATAATTTTTTGCGGCAAAAAAACCCTTTACCGGTCTTATCGGACGAACCGGAAAGGGTTATGGAAGAAAAATTCACGCGCTCATTCGCCGGTGGCGGCGGCAAGTTGGAGTGCCGACGAAACCGCCTGACGCAAAATGTCCGCCGTGACCGGGTAGTCCGTAACCGGCACGATGTCGGCGGACTGGTATTGCAGCACTTCCGACGCGAGGTCGTTCATCGTGGGGGTGAACAGCGGGTAAAATACTTCCTGGACTTCCCCCAGGTTCGCCATCTCTACGGCGGTGATTTCCGTGTCCGAAACGGTAACGCGCACTTCCACCGGTTCCCCGTTCAGAATAATAGACGACGTATATACGCCGGGTATGTACAGGGACGATTCAGCCTGAGCGCCGTCGCTTTTCGGGATGAACAAGACCACCAACAGTACGATCAAAATCAGCCCGAGCACCGCGAACACGGCAGTCCGTATCAAATCCTTCATTTGTAACACAAAAATTTTGGTGCCGCCCATATAATGACGCCTCCTAACGGAACATATGCGTAATTATATGAGCGGCGCGCTTCCTTTATGCTTTATAGCCGGTGGGGTTGTTCTTCTGCCAACGCCAAACGTCCGCGCACATGTCGGCGACGTTTTTCTTCGCGCTCCAACCGAGCATGGTTTTCGACTTGGAAGCGTCGGTGTAAACTTCCGGCAAGTCCCCGGCGCGGCGGGGTTGGACGCGGTAGGGAACCTTTACGCCGCTCGCTTCCTCAAAGGCGCGGATAAGCTCCAAGTTGCTCGTGCCTTTCCCCGTCCCCAGGTTGAACGCCTCGACGCCCGTATTCTTCGCGCAGTATTCCACCGCGGCGGTGTGCCCCGCCGCCAGGTCGCAGACGTGGATGTAGTCGCGAACGCAGGTGCCGTCCGGGGTGGGGTAGTCGTCGCCGTACAGGGGCAAAAATTCCCGCCGCCCCACCGCCACCTGCGAAATATACGGCATGAGGTTGTTGGGTATTCCCGCGGGGTCGTCGCCGAGCAGCCCGCTTTCGTGGGAGCCGATGACGTTAAAGTACCGGAGCAGCGCCACCGACCAGTGGTTGACCAACGCCGCGCCGTCCAAAATCTGCTCGCCCATGAATTTTGTCCAACCGTAGGGGTTGGAGCATTGGCCCGTGGCGGAATTTTCCGTCAGCGGCATTTTGTTGCCCGCGCTGTACACCGTCGCCGAGGAGGAAAACACGATTTTCGTCACGCCGTACTTCTCCATCGCCTTGCACAGCGTAAGCGTCGCGCTCAAGTTGTGCTCGTAATACCAAATCGGCTTCGCCACGGATTCGCCCACGGCTTTAAGCCCCGCGAAATGAATGACGCAGCCGATTTCATTTTCCGAGAAAATTTTGTCAAGCGCCGCCGCGTCCCGTATGTCCGCTTGGTAGAAAACAATGTCCTTTCCGGTGATGCGCTTCACCCGCTCCAGCGACTCCCCGCTGCTGTTGGAAAAATTGTCCGCGGCAATCAGGCTGTAGCCCTTGTTGAGCAGTTCCACGCAGGTGTGGCTGCCGATGTAGCCCGCCGCTCCGGTTACAAAAATGTTCATTGGTCATTTCCTTTCCATAATTCGCCGGGGTATTCGCCCCTGCTCTTTAGTTCCGCGATCGCCGCCTTGACGACCGGCAGGTCTTCTGAGTACGTCACGCCCAACCACTTGCTCGAGGTGCGCAGCACTTCCACTTCCGCCCTGCCTTCCCGCAGCAGCGCGTTGGGGACGTCCGGCAGGTAGTATTCCGCGCCGAGGGGGTCTTGGGGAAGTTTGCCGCGCAGGAAACCGGCGAAGTATTCTTCCGCCGCGTCCATGAACCCCGGCGCGCAGCACCACAAATTGAGGGAGACCAACGTGTCGCCGGGCAGGAAAACCCTGTTGCCCCCGTCGTCTTTGTACGCCGCCCCGCCGGCTTGCTTTACGATATGCTTGCGCTCGGTCACGGTCAAAAGCTTTGCGCCTTCCATTTCGCACACCGCCCGGGAAACGGAGCCGTGCTCGGTGAGCGTGTTGTCCAACCGGTAGCCGACCATCCCGTGGCGGTTTTTTTCCGCGCGCCCGCTTAAGAAATTATACGCTATTTTATAGGCGTCCGCACCGTAAAAATCGTCGGCGTTAATCACGGCGAAGGGCCCGTCTATCAAGCCTTTTGCGCTGAGTACCGCGTGGGCGGTGCCCCAGGGCTTTACCCTGCCTTCCGGCACGTTAAAACCTTCCGGTAATTTGTCCCGGTACTGGGGGACGTATTTCATTTCCACGCGCCCGGAAACGCGTTCGCCGATAGTGGTTTTAAAAAAATCCTCCATGCCCGGGGCGGTTACGCACACCACCGACGCAAAGCCCGCCCGCGCCGCGTCGTAAATGGAAAAGTCGATAATCCAATGACCCTTTTCGTCCACGGGCACGGTTTGTTTCGGGCCGCCAAACCGGCTGCCCATTCCTCCGGCGATAATCAATAACACAGGTTTTCGCAAAAATATCCTCCTCAGGGTAATGTAACGAATCATCCATCCTAAAAGCACACCGCCTCTGTCATTCTGAGCGAAGCGAAGAATCCTTACGGCGGCACTATGGTACCTCACCTTAATCCTATTCAGGGATATGGTTAAGCGTTATGGTTCTTAACGCCGAAACTTCTTCCGCCGTCAGCGGGCGCCACCGGCCCTTTGGCAAATCCCCGAGCTTTAAAGGCCCCGCCGCGACGCGCTTTAGCGAGAGCACCGGACAGCGGATTGCCTCGCACATTTTCCGCACTTGCCGGTTGCGCCCCTCGCGGAGGGTGATACGCGCCCGGCAGGCGGAACCGCCGTCCTGTATGTTTTCAACGGAAATTTTCGCGGGCGCGGTTTTTCGCCCTTCGATAAAAAGCCCCGACCTGAAATTACGCAGCGCCTCCCTTTGGGGGACGCCGCGCAATTTGGCGACATACACTTTTTCAATCCTGTACCGGGGGTGCGTCAGCGCCTGCGTCAACGCGCCGTCGTTTGTCAAAAGCAGCAGCCCCGAAGTGTCGTAGTCCAAACGCCCTCCGGGGAACACCCGCGCGTCGGTTTCCGGCAAGCGCGGCTGCGCGTCGCGGTTTTCCGCTTTCGTCAGCGCGGAAAAAAAAGGCGCGGTGGTCTTTATGAAATCCGCCGCCACCGGGCGGCCCTGCGGGTCGCTCGCCGACGTGATTACGCCTTCGGGCTTGTGCAGCATAAGGTATATGAAATGGTTTCGCGGCGGTTTTACCGGATGACCGTCCAGAGAAATTTCGTCCCGTTCGGGATCGATTTTGGTTCCGGGCACGGTCGCGGCGCTTCCGTTTACGCTGACGCGGCCTTCCCGCATCAGCGCTTCCGCACCCCGGCGCGAGGCGACCCCGGCGTCGGCGAGATATTTTTGTAAGCGTACAAGCATTAGGGGGAATCAGCTCCGAAAGGGAAAATTTAAAACAGCAGCGTTTCCTTTTTGCCAACGTTTCGTAACGGGTTGAACGAGCAATTTTCACAGACAACATTTGATTTAGGCTTATCTATTAAAAAATCTAAAACGCGCGCGTTAATGAAACCGTATCGTACCATCTGAACGTCATAGCATTCCGAATCCCACATTTCGCGGTTCACTAAAGGGCATATACATGAGCGTTCTTCATTCATTATCCAACACCTCCAATATCGCCATTATGGCAGAATCAAAATCTTTTCTGCCATACGCGGAAATTAACCGGTTGTTTTCTATAAGGACAGTAGCGGAACCGTCATTTGATAAATACATGGTACGACTGTCTTGATCAAACATTATTTCGGACATATCCACATACGATTGCGCTTGTTCCAATGTGATACCATGCGTTCGCGCATGTGCGTTAACCCCCTCAATTTTTATAGGGATGGAAGGTTTCGCTTTCCCGATATGCGCATTAACCAAGCCCTTGAAAATCAATTCGTCAATACGCTCATTGATCCGAATAAAATCTCTGCTCATAGGTTCATCAACCATTCTCTTTACATTATTATCCAAGAAAATATAACCGCCGCGCAGAATGAAATCCTTTCCCGTTTATTATACTAAAAACATCAAACGGCGGTAAACAAAGAAAATTTTTCAACTGAGAGCCTGTCTAATATCTGCGATTGTTGGATTTTGAAGCGAGATTTTCGCCAGACAAGGAAGCGCGAGCGCCGCGTAATC
>JAISWA010000102.1 GCA_031271275.1 Clostridiales bacterium
TCGCTTTCGCCTTCCACCAACTCGTTAAAGTTCAGGTAATCGTCTTTTACGCCGGAAAGCAGCGCCTTGATTTTTAAAGTGTCGCCGGTTTTCTGTTGGGCTTCGTCTATTTTTTCGCACAGGGATTCGTCCACGGTCAGAATCATTTTCACGTCGGCGGCGTTTATGCGATAAACCAAATCTTTTACGGAAAGCATGTGCGTAGCGGGTATGAGTATCGCCCCGAGCTTGTGCATCGCCACGGTGAAGTACCAGTATTCGTACCGGCGCTTGAGCATCGCCATGACCACGTCGCCCTTTTTAATGCCGAGGGAAATCAGCGTGTTTGCCATCTTGTCGCTCATGCGCTTGACTTCCGCGAAGGAAATAATTTTCTCCTCCCCTTGGTCGTTGCACCAGACGATGGCGGTTTTATCGGGCTGTTCTTCCGCGAGCCGGTCCACCACGTCGTAGCTGAAATTAAAATTCCCCGGCATGGTGACTTTAAAATTTTTAAAAAATTCCTCATAGGAATCGAAATCGGTTTTGCAGTAAGTGTCAATAATGCGCATGGTTCACCTCTCCATAATATTAAACGATAATAACCAGTTCCCTCGCGGGTTTGCCGTTAAGCGCCTTCATCCCGTGGGGGCAGGCGGAGTTGAAATATATCGCGTCGCCCGCTTCAATGATGATTTCGTGCTTTTCTATTTGAATGCCGAAGGAGCCTTCCAAGCAGTAGTGGAACTCCTGCCCGCCGTGGGTGTTTAAGCTGAAAGGCGCGTCGTCGGGCTTAGGTTCGATGGTAATCAGGTAGGGGTCCATTTTCCGTTGGGAAAAATTATACGCCAGTGCTTTGTAGTCGTATGCCACGCGCCTGTCCACCCCTACGCCCTTGTCCCTGCGCACCACGGAGAAAGTGGAAAGCTTCGCTTCCTCCCCGGTCAGCAGTTCCGTCATGCCTATATTAAGTTCGGTCGAGATATCGTGCAGAATACTGACGGGTATGTCCGTCTCGCCGCTTTCGTATGCCGAAAGTTTTTCCGCCGTGGTGTTCACCTTTTTCGCGAGTTCGCTGATACTAAGGTCGCTGAGTTCGCGGATACCCTTTATGCGGGCGCCGATTTCCTGATTAACAGCCGACATTTTGCCGCCTCCTCGTAGAATTTATATTTTAAAAAATTTATCTCGTTTAAACGTACTCACTCAAACGCCATACCGATTTTTACCGCCTTCAAATTCCGCTCCAACATATCCTTTTTCCGCTCGGAAATGGTTTTCCGCATAGCCGCTTCCGCCGCTTCCCAACCGAACAGCCTGCACTCCCGTAAAACTTTCCCGATCATAATCATATTGGCAAGCCCGTCTATTTCATGCTCGAAGGCGAGCCGCGTCGCGGGTACGTAAAAAACCGCAGCGTCCGCGTTAACCGCCGCTTTCCGTTCCGCCAGCGAGCTGTCCACAAACAGCGCGCCGTTTGCGGCGAGGGTGCTTTCATATTTGTCCAGAGACGGCAGGTTCATACAAATTAAAATATCCGGGCTTAACACCACGGGCGAACCGATGGGTTCGTCGGAAACAATCACGCCGCAGTTGGAAGTACCGCCCCGCGTCTCGGGGCCGTAAGTGGGGAGCCACGAAACTTCCTGCCCCTGCGCCATGCCCATGTAGGCTAAAAATTTCCCCGCGAACAAAATGCCCTGCCCGCCGAACCCGGCAATCGATATCTGTTTCACGCCGAAATCCCCCCGTCCTTATATACGCCCAACGGATAATAGGGCAGCATGTTTTCCTTCAGCCAGACCAACGCGTCCGCCGGGGTGGTTCCCCAGTAGGTGGGGCAGGTGGAAACCACTTCGATCAGCGAAAATCCCCTGCCCTGCTTTTGGTTGTCAAAGGCTTTTTTGATGGCCTTGCCCGCCGCCTTCACATGGGCGACGCCGTCCACCGCGACGCGTTCGATGTAATAGGGGCTTTCCAAGGTGGAAAGCAGCTCGCAGACCTTAATCGGCATTCCGGCGGAGGAAACGTCCCGCCCATAGGGCGAGGTTTGCGTAACCTGTTTCGGAAGGGACGTGGGCGCCATTTGCCCGCCGGTCATGCCATATATGGCGTTGTTAATGAAAATGATGGTGATGTTCTCCCCCCGCGCGGCGGCGTGGACGGTTTCCGCCATCCCGATAGCCGCGAGGTCGCCGTCGCCCTGATAGGTAAACACGATGTTTTCCGGCGCGGCGCGCTTGAGCCCGGTAGCCACGGCGGGAGCCCGCCCGTGCGCCGCCTGAACCATATCGCAGTTAAAATATTGATAAGCCAAAACGGAACAGCCCACCGGCGCCACGCCCACGGTAATCCCCTCGATATCCAACGCGTCAATGGCTTCCGCCACCAACCGGTGAACGATGCCGTGGGTGCAGCCGGGGCAGTAGTGCATGGGCTTATCGGAAAGGGCGCGGGGCTTTTGAAATATGACGGACATGAAATAACCTCCAAATATAACGGCGTCAGCGAAGTACGCCGCTATTTTTTTTATTCAGCACCATTA
>JAISWA010000144.1 GCA_031271275.1 Clostridiales bacterium
ATGGATATCGCGCCGGGCATGGCTGACGGGGCGAGGGTGAATCAAGGCGACCCGGTGATGCGAACCGCGAGGATGGATACCCGTTTTATGATAAAAGCGGCGCTTAACCGGAGCCAAGATTTCATAAGCGTCGGGCAGTCGGCGTCCGTAGCCGTTGAGGATAAGAAGATAAGCGGGGTTGTTGACCGTATTTTTTCCGAAAGCGGCGAGACAATAGCGGTTATCGCGTTTTCAAGCGATTCAAGTTTATACGGCAAGTGGGCGGAAATAACGGTTTCGGGGCCTGTCGCCAGTTCAAATCAAGTGATTCCCGTCAGCGCGCTGCGCGAAGATAATACCGGCTATTATTTGCTGTATATAGAAGCGGAGGAGCGGTTTTTAGGCTACGATTACTTTGCGCGCATACGCCGCGTTGAAAACGTGGCGGCGCGGGATGCCCATTACGCCGCCATTGAATCCAACGGGTTAAAGGAAGATACTGCCATTGTCATCAACAGCGATAGGCCGGTGTATGAGGGCGACCGTGTAAGATTAACAGGCGGGGATGATTCCTTTGGCGCGCGGTAGACAGGGGATCGCGTTTGTCGCGTTCAACATGCTGCTGATACTCGGCGGTTTGTGCGCGGGTTTGTATGTTAGCCGGGCGGCGGGGCAATATTTCGCCAAGGGCGTTTTGTTTGCCGCGCCAAATGACAATGGGGAACAAAGCCGTTTTGTTTTGGCGGATATCCGGGCGGCTCGGGAAAACTTCCCCGTCCTGTCGCCGGAAGGCAGGGGCGCTTTAACGATTAAAGCCAATCAGCGGGAGTTGAATACGCCGGTAACCTATTGCGACGCGGATTATTTTAGCATTCATTTTATGGATTTCATTGAAGGCGCGCCCTGGTTCGCGGAAGATCAGGAAGCGCCTTTGGTTATATTAAACGAATCTTTGGCGTGGTATTTATTTGGCGGGGGATTCGTAACGGGAATGACGGTGGAAATGGAAGGCGCGCTTTATCGCATAACCGGAGTAGTGCGACAAGACGGCGCGCCGCAAGACAGCTACAGGGCATGGCTGCCGTTTAATGCCGCGCGGCGGAATGTTTTAACGGGTTTATACTACAAGCCCGATGCGTATAACCCTGTTGACGCTTATGCGGATGTCCGGCGGATGCTCAGCCACTTAAACCGCGAGGACTATACCGTCACGGATATCAACCGTTATGTTGGTAATATGGATATACGCCTTAAAGTTTTACTTACGATGACATGGGCGTATGTCTTATTTTTTTTATTAAGGGGACGGGTGAAACGCAAAAAAACAAAATGGCTGTATCCCGCCGCCGTGGCGGCGGTTGCGCTTCTTATGGTTCCGAACGCGCTTGATATTGTAAATTGGCTTATGGATTTACCGGATTTGAAAGCCGACCTGTTTGCGGTTATAAGTAACGCGCATACGCTGACGTTGGAATCGTCTTTACCCTATAGCTTGCAAAAAATCTGCCGGTATAACCGCTGCGCAAATTACGCGTGCGTGATGAGTTTGTTCGGGTTGATCAATTTGTCTTTCCCGGATTTTATTTTGCACAGCGCCGGGCATATGTTATACTGAGGAACGAAAAGAAACGCGCGTTTCATTGCGCAGTGGAAATTTTCCCGTTCGAGGAGGACCTTATGAAACTTGTGTTGGCTATCATCCATGACGAGGACGCGTTCCACATTATGGACTTGTTAAGCGAGAAAGGGTTCAGCGTTACAAAGCTTGCCAGCACCGGGGGGTTCCTGCGTGCCGGCAACACGACGCTGATTTGCGGCGTAACGGAGGAACGCATCCCCGAGCTGATTGAAATAATAGAAAAGAAATGCAAGAGCCGTAAACAAATTACCTCCGTCAACGCCACGCACATTAACGCGAACGAAAGTTACGTCCCCTATCCCGTGGAGGTAACGGTGGGCGGCGCGACCATCTTTGTGTTAAACGTGGAGGAATTTAAGAAGGTATAGCATGGATATTAAAATTTCCGACGTGTTGGCAGCGCGTTTCAGCGAAGCCGCCGCGGTAAAAGAAAAAGTCGCTCAGGCGGATTTCAGCTTCACCCTTAACAAGCTCAGCGACGACGGGCTTGCCGAGCGCCTGAACGGGCTGATCGGCGAGATTACCGTTCAGGGCAAGAAGCTTGCCGAGCACATGGATATCGGCGACATGAAGCACTACAAGAGCCTGATAACCGATTTTATGAACGAGGTCGTCACCCATTCCCACGAGTTCAGCCGCGAGAATTTTTTGGACAGGCGCGGGCGGCACCGGGTATACGGTATCGTGCGGTTGGTGAATCAGGATTTGGACGAACTGGCGCAGGAACTGTTAAAGAAAGAAAAGAACCACATCGCCATTCTGGATAAAACCAACGAAATTCAAGGTTTGCTTCTCGATTTGATGATATAGGCGCTGAGCTGCTATGTTTTTTAAAAATATCACCGGCCACGAAAATATTATCGCGCGGCTGCGTCAGTCACTTGAAATGGGCGACGTGGGCCACGCGTATATTTTTGAGGGCGAAAAGGGCGTCGGGAAGAAAACGACGGCGCGCGCTTTCGCGAAGGCGCTGCAATGCGAAACCTACGGCCCCGGCGCGGCGGCGCGGCGCGGCGATCCGCCTGCGCCCTGCGGCTGCCTTTCCTGCCGCGTCTTTGAAAGTGGGAACCACCCCGACGTCCATTTTGTCACGGGTACAAAGGCAAAGAGTATCGGCGTGGACGACGTGCGGGAACAAATCATACGTCCCATGAGCGTAAAGCCGTTCCGGTACCGGTATCAGGTTTTTATCGTGGATTCCGCCGAAACGATGACCCCCGCCGCGCAGAACGCGCTGCTAAAAACCGTGGAGGAACCCGCGCCTTACGGGGTTTTCATCTTCCTCGCGTCCTCCGTCCACACGCTGCTGCCCACGGTGCTTTCCCGGTGCGTTACGTACAAGTTTAACCCGCTGCAGGACTGGCAGGTGATAAGCGCGCTGTCCGCGAGCGGTATTACGGGGGACGACGGGAAACTTTACGCCGCCTTCGCCCGGGGGAATATCGGGAAGGCGCTGCTGTTCGCGGGTTCCGGGGAATTTACGGCGCAGCGGGAACTTTCCCTCGACGTCGCGGGGCAGATACGCGGACTGGAAATCAACCCGGCTTTGGCGCTGTTTCCCCGCTTTGAAAAATGGAAGGACGCTATCCAACCCCTGCTCGACATGTTATACCTTTGCTACCGGGATATGATCGTGTATAAAAGCACCGGAGATTCCGCCGGGCTGACCCAGCGGGACGCGCGGCTGTTCGCGTCCGCGGACAGGGCGGCGTTAAAAGAGCTGTGCCAAAGCGCCGACGCGGTTGCGCAGGCAAAGAAAGCCCTGCGGCGGAACGGGAATTTCCAATTGACGATAGAACTAATGCTGTTGAAATTAACTGGAAGGAAAGTGCTGCAATGACCGTTGTGGGCGTGCGTTTTAAAGAAGTGGGCAAAATATATTATTTCGACCCGGACGGACGGGACATCCCCAAGGACACGCCCGTAATCGTCGAGACGGTGCGCGGCGTGGAATACGGCCACGCGGTGCTTTCCAACCGCGAGGTCGAGGACGAAAGCATCGTCCCGCCGCTAAAAAAAATCATCCGGCTTGCCACCGCCGAGGACGCCGCCCAGGAAGAAAACAACCGCAAAAAGGAAAAGGAAGCTTTCGGCATTTGTCAGGAAAAAATTAAAAACCACGGACTGGACATGCATCTGGTGTCGGTGGAGCTGACCTTTGACTTAAATAAGATTATTTTTTATTTCACCGCCGACGGGCGCGTGGATTTCCGGGAACTGGTCAAAGATTTGGCGGCGGTGTTCCGCACGCGCATAGAGCTGAGGCAAATCGGCGTGCGGGACGAAGCCAAAATTTTAAACGGCATCGGCATCTGCGGGCGGGAGCTTTGCTGCGCGTCCTTCCTCGACGAGTTCCAACCGGTTTCCATCAAAATGGCGAAAGAGCAGAGCATGGCGCTCAACCCCACGAAGATTTCCGGTATCTGCGGGCGGCTCATGTGCTGTTTAAAATATGAGGAGGAGACTTACGAATTTTTAAACCAGAACCTTCCCGGCGTGGGGGATTTGGTGCGCACGCCCGACGGCGACGGCGACGTGATATCGGTCAACGTGCTGCGCCAACTCGCGCGGGTAGCGGTGCGCAAGCGCAAACAGGACGACCCCACCCTGTCCGTGTACGCCATAGAGGAAATCACCATATTGGAGCACCGCCCGCAGCCGGAAGAAGAATTTGAGGAACGCCCGCGCAGGCATCGCCGGGGAACGCAAGCCGCCAACGCCCCCGAAACCGCGCAGTAGTATGCGGCGTTTTTTACGCCCGCAGGAGCGCCTTGACGATTTGCAGAACAACGGGCTGCATATCATACAAGACCCGGCGGGCTTTTGTTTTGGCAGCGACGCGGTGTGCCTTACCGATTTCGCCGAGGTGCGCCCCGGGGAAAGGGTCATGGACTTATGCACCGGCTGCGGGGTGATTCCCATACTGTTGAGCGCGAAGACCAAGGGGAAATTTTTTACCGGTTTGGAAATCCAACCGGAAATCGCGGATATGGCACAGCGCAGCGTACAGATGAACGGCCTGGAGGGGCGCGTCCGTATCGACTGCGGCGATATAAAACAAGCGCCTGAACTTTACGGTTCGGGCGTTTTTGACGTGGTGACGGTAAACCCGCCCTATTTAAAGGAAGGAAAGCAGCATGAAAACCCCTCTGCGGCGCTTGCCCGGCACGAAATCGCCTGCACCCTTGAGGACGTCGCACGCATTTCCGCCCGGCTGCTGCGGTACGGTGGGCGGCTTTATATGGTACACCGACCCCACCGGCTCGCGGATATTTTCTGCGTACTGCGCGATTATGATTTAGAGCCGAAGGCGCTGCAGCTTGTTCAGTCCGCGCCGGACAAACCGCCGCCGCTTGCGCTAATCGCGGCGTCGCTCGGCGGGAAGCCGTGGCTGACGGTAAAAGCGCCGGTAAACGCCGATAACGTAAGGTTTTAAAACCCTCCCGCCTGTATGCCAAGCACCCCCTGTCCGATATTTCATATATTGGTCAAAGGGGGTTTTTATTTCTAAGCCACACCGCCTATATATAACTTGAACACTTATATGACATCCCTCATATGATAAATTGTCCTAATAATTTTTATGCAAACCATTTCTGGAAAGGAGATTTTTTATGAAATGCCCGGACAACAGGAACTACATGCCGCAGGATAATTGGCTTCAATACTGCGACGACTACAAAACAAAAGATGACTGCTCTAATAACTGCAACGGCTCGCAAGGGCCGCAAGGGCCTGCGGGACCTCCGGGGCCGCAGGGACCGGCGGGACCAAGAGGGCCGCAGGGCGTCGAAGGCTCCATGGGGCCTATCGGTTATCAGGGGCCGAGGGGAGCCACGGGCCCCACAGGAGCGGCA
>JAISWA010000229.1 GCA_031271275.1 Clostridiales bacterium
GACTTCGCTTTCGTACTGACCGACAGTTCCGGCAATGTCATCGAGAGCGTAACCCGTACAGGCGCGGGACCGTTCAGCTTCCAAGAACTCACCTTTGATACGGTTGGTGAGTACACCTACCGTATAACGGAGGAAAATGGCGCGGCGCTTGGTTGGGCTTACGATACCACGGTGTACGACATAACAGTCAGCGTCACCGATTCGGACAACAACAGCGAGCTTGAGGTAAACGTCAGCCAAAACGCCAACAGCATTGTCTTCACCAACACCTACTCCGCGCCTGCCCCGGCAGAAGCTGAAATCAACGGTATTAAGAGGGTAGCGGTAAGCGGAAACGGAGCGGCGAAACCGCAGACCTTCACCTTTAACCTGACGCAGGTAAGCGCGCCTAAAGACGCTCCTGTTGTGGAAATTGCGGATATACCGGCAGCCACAAACGGCGCGGGTGAATATGGCTTCGGATTCAAGCTCTCCAATCTTGTAGAGGGCGAATACAAATTCGAAGTAACAGAAAACAACGACGGCGCGCCTCGTTGGGCATATGACGGTCAGACCGTCCCGGTCACCGTTAATGTGGTAAGAAACGCGGACAACACACTCACCGCGTCGGTTTCGCCCGAAAGCGCGGAGGCGATAACCTTCACAAACACCTACACTCCCCCGACGCCGCCGGATTTCACCGGTTGGAGTCTCTGGAAGGTAGACGCGGACGACCCGTCAGAACCGGTGTCCGGCGCGTTGTTTGAAATGAACAATATTCCTCTTAGTGAAATTGACGGAACAGGCACTTATGAGTTGACACTCAATGAAGGCTTTTATGAAATATCAGAAACACAGTCTCCCGAGGGGTATATCGGCATTGACGACCCGATTTACCTGCGGGTAACAGTAGTAACAACTACAGATAGCGCGATTAGTGTGGTTGATTTCGATTATCCTGCCGGGCCTGTACCGGAAGGGGTTTCTATTGACGGCAAAAGAATTATTGTGGAAAACAAAGCGGTAGAGGAACCGCCGACGGAACCGACAACGGAATCGCCGACGGAACCGGTAACGGAACCGCCGACGGAACCGACGACGCCAAGCGATACGCCTACCCCGCCGCTTCCGCCGCCGGCATCTACACCGACTCCGGAGCCTACGAGAAGCTTCCCGCAGCCTACGCCGTCAACTACGCCGCAGCCGACCGACCCGCCGGAACCGTCAGAAGCGCCCACGGAACCTGCGGAACATCCGGCGGAACCCACGGAAGCGCCCACAGAGCCTCCGACGGAACCCACAACCGGGCGAGTATCGCCCACGCCGTGGCCGCTGATATTTGACGAGGAAGAAGAACCCACCACGGAACCGGCAACAGAACCGGCAACAGAACCGGCGACAGAAATACCCGACGGACCGACCCCGCGTGAAGGTTCGACCCTCGGGCAGATAGACGACTTCACGTATATCGAGTTTGACGAGGACGGCGTGCCCCTCGGCATGTGGACGTTTGACCCCGGCGACCCCGACGACCCAAGTGACGACACATGGGTGTTCAGCGAGGATATACCGCTCGGCGTGTTCGACATGCCCAAGACCGGCGAACTTCCGCTCTCCGGCATACTGATCGCCCTCGGTTTGCTGCTGTTGGTCGCGGCGGTAATATTCAAGAGAAAATCAAAAGCGTAACGTTAAAAGCTGACAGCCAATAACAAAGAACCGCGTCCACTCCGGCGCGGTTCTTTTTGTGCTATGATTACTCCAAAGAAAAAGACGACCCGAAGGACGAGTCGTAATAAACGAAGGGTACGTATTGGATTACTACGATTTAACCTTCTGCCTTCCCGTATGGTCCATGTAATAGTTTTCCTTATGTATCAGTTCCGAAACGGGAACAAAGGAATAGCCTTTGTCCTTGAGCCCCTTGAGGATGGTGTCGAGGCACTTGGGCGTGTCTTTCGCGTCGTTATGGAATAACACGATGGAGCCGTTGCTCAGGTTCTTGTTGTTAAGCACGCGGTTAATTTCGTAATCGACGCCTTTGTTCATCCAGTCGTGGCTGTCCACGTCCCATTGGATGGGGTAGTAGTTGACTTCTTCCGCCGCGGTAATGACGGTGTTGTTGTACTCGCCGTAGGGCGGCCGGAAAAGATTGCTTTCGATTCCGGTTAGCTGCTTGATTTTTTCATGGCATCTCAGGATTTCGTTTTTATTCTGCTCAAGGCTCAGCTGCGCCCCGTGGGCGTGGGTGTTGCCGTGATTGCCCAAGTCATGCCCGGCTTCGGCAATTTTTTTTACCGCTTCCGGGTTTTTATCCACCCAGTAGCCGCACAGGAAAAAAGTCGCGGTCACTTCGTTATTGCGCAGGATTTCCAAGATTTGGTCCGTGTCTTCCGCGCCCCACGCCGCGTCGAAGGAAATCGCCAGTTTTTTCTCCGGCGTATCTACGCTGTAAATAGGAAGCTTCCTGCTCGCCGCGCCGGACGCTACCGTGTTAAAAACCATCCGCGCTGCGGGGGGAGCGTTTACTGCGGCGAAAAGTACCAGTAGCGCCAACAGCGCTATTCGTATGTAATGCTTTTTGGGCAAACTCTTAAACATGATTATTCCCCCGGAAATGTTTTGTATATTTATATGGGGGCTTGTTGGAGAATATGACCACGCCAAACGCATGAACGCGTTTGGCGTTCGTGAAAATGCTTCGTCGCTGCGCTCCTCTGGCATTTCTACTTTTCTATCCGGCACACCGTCTCAATATTCGGCGTCCGCGGGAACATATCCACGCTCGCCGATTTTTTTATGGCATAGCCGTAGCCCGAAAGCAGCGCGAGGTCCCGGGCGAGGGACGCGGGCTTGCAGCTTACGTAAATAATCCGCGAAGCGCCGAGGCCCGCGATTTTGGGCAGCGCCTTCGGGTGCAAGCCGTCCCGGGGCGGGTCCACGATGATGGTGCCCGGCTTTTCAGCGCGGGCGGAAAGTTCGTCGGCTACGCGCAGGGCGTCGCCGGCGATAAATTCGCAATTGGCGATTTTGTTGATTGCCGAAGCGTTTTCCCGGGCGGCAAGCACCGCTTCCTCAGACAGCTCCACGCCGACGACCTGTTTCGCGTGGGGAGATACGATTTGCGAAATCGTCCCCGTGCCGCAGTATAAATCGTAAATGAATTCGTTGCTTTGATTAAGCGATGTGTCCCGAACGAACGCGTTTATTTTTTCGTACAGCCGCTCCGCCCCGGCGGAATTGGTCTGGAAAAAAGAAAACGCGGAAATTTTAAAGGTCAGCCCGCAGATTTTTTCGTATAAAAAATCCCTGCCGTATAATATTTTCACGTTCTCGGGCTTAACCGCGTCGGAAACCCCGTCGTTGACGGAATGCAAAAAGCCCACCATCCCCGGGCGCTCACCGCCGCGTAAAGGTTCGTCGGTCTTTCCGGTTCCCACGGGAAACAAATGACTCAGCTTTTCAATAAGCGGTTCTAACGGAACGCACAACCCCGACGAGGTGCTCAGGTTTACCAGTATCTCGCCCGTAAATTCCCCCCGGCGCAGCACCAAATGCCGCAGCGAACCCGTATGCCGCCTGCGGTGGAAAAAAGCTTCCCCCGCTTCGCGGAAATATTGCAGCACGGTCAGTAAAATTTCTTTAAACGCGCCGGGAATCAGCGCGCAGTTGCGCGGCGTCGCCACTTCGTAAAAATTCCGCCGCTTGCGGATGCCCAACGCCAGCGGCCCGTCCTTGTGCTCGTCCCCGAACGCGAATTCCATCTTGTTCCGGTAAGCGGAAGGCGACGGCGCGGGGAGGATGCCCTCGTACTCGCCGCCGAAAGGGAGCAGCAATTCCCTGACGGTTTCCGCTTTCATTTTCAGTTCTTCTTCGTAGGGCGTGTCGAGGTACGAGCAGCCGCCGCAGGTTCCGAAGTGTTCGCAGAGTGCCATGCCATTATTCAAGGGTTAACCCGTCCAATCAAAGTTTTTTTGTACTTTTCGCCGCCTATATCTACAGCATAACGCATTCCCGCCCATTGTCAAAAAATTTGGTTCATGTCCAAAGAAATGATATACTTTTCCCGGTGATTGCATGAACCCCTTTACGCACTTGCACGTGCATTCGGAATACAGCCTGTTGGACGGTTCCGCGAAAATAACCGAATTGGTGTCCCGCGCCAAGGAAATGGGCATGGACAGCCTCGCCCTTACCGACCACGGCGTCATGTTCGGCGTGATTGATTTTTATAAGGAAGCGAAAAAGCAGGGCATTAAACCTATATTGGGCTGCGAGGTATATGTTGCGCGCGGTTCGCGTTTTGACAGGGAAAAAAACGCGAACGGCGCGTATTTTCATTTGGTGCTGCTCGCGGAAAACGAGACCGGCTACCGCAACCTGATTAAGCTCGTGTCCCTCGGGTTCACCGAGGGGTTTTATTACAAGCCCCGGGTGGATATTGAAGCTATTCGTAAATATCACGAAGGGCTGATTGCCCTTAGCGCGTGTATGTCGGGGGTGGTTTCCAAAACGCTGCTGACGGTTTCGTATCAGCACGCGTTGGAGCAGGCGCTGCTGTATGACGAAATCTTCGGCAGGGGGAACTATTTTCTGGAATTGCAGGACCACGGGCTCGCCGACCAGCAGACGGTCAACCCGCAGCTGATCCGCATTCATCAGGAAACGGGCATCCCCATGGTATGCACCAACGACTCCCACTATATTTCCCGGGCGGACGCGAAGCCCCACGAAATTTTGCTGTGCATTCAGACCGGCAAGACCATACTGGACGACGACCGCATGAAATATGAAGGCGAGGAATTTTACCTTAAATCGCCGGAAGAAATGTACGCCCTGTTCCCCTACGCAAAGGAAGCGCTGGCGAACACGCAAAAGATCGCCGACCGCTGCCATATCGAAATAGCGTTTAATCAATACAAACTCCCCAAGTTCCAAATCCCCCTGAGTTTCCAAAAAGAAACGGAAAGCGAAAAAGAGAACGCCTACCGCTACCTGCAATCCCTGTGCGAGGAAGGTTTAACAGAGCGCTTCGGCGGCGACGCGCACCTGCACCGGGAACGTTTGGACTATGAACTGAATACCATCCATTCCATGGGCTTTGTGGACTATTTCCTGATCGTGTGGGATTTTATCAAGTTCGCCCGGGACCACAACATCATGGTAGGGCCGGGGCGCGGGTCGGGCGCGGCGAGCATTGTGGCGTACAGCCTGCATATTACGGATGTGGACCCTATTAAGTACAACCTGGTTTTCGAGCGCTTCCTTAACCCGGAGCGCGTGACCATGCCCGACTTCGATATCGACTTCTGCTACGAGCGCCGTCAGGAAGTAATCGAGTACGTGAACGAAAAATACGGCGCGGACCATGTGACGCAAATCATCACCTTCGGGACGATGGCGGCGCGGGCTGCCACCCGGGACGTGGGCAGGGCGTTGGCGATGACCTATTCCGACGTGGACCGGGTAGCGAAGATGATCCCCACCGAGCTTGGCATTACCATCAGCCGCGCGTTGGAAATCAATCCGGAGTTAAAAACCGCCTACGACGACGAGGAAGACACCCGTTATCTGCTCGACATGTCCATGCGGTTGGAGGGGCTGCCCCGCCACGCGTCCACCCACGCCGCCGGCGTGGTAATCTGCGACAAGCCGGTTAACGAGTATGTTCCCCTAAACGTCAACGACGGGGTGGTCACCACCCAGTTCCCCATGACCACAGTGGAAGAACTGGGGCTGCTCAAGATGGACTTCCTCGGCTTGCGCACCCTTACGGTTATACGCAAGGCGGCGGACGAAATCGAGCGCGGCCACGGCATACATATCGACCTCGACCATATGGACTATGACGACGCGAAAGTGTACGAGACGATTTCCCAGGCGAAGACGGAAGGCGTGTTCCAGTTGGAAAGCGGGGGCATGAAATCCTTTATGAAGGACTTGCGCCCCGACAATTTGGAGGACGTTATCGCCGGAATCGCCCTTTACCGCCCCGGGCCTATGGACTTTATCCCGAAATACATCAAGGGCAAGCGCAACGCGGCGAAAATTTCCTACACCCACCCGTCCCTCGCGCCTATTTTGCGGGCGACTTACGGCTGTATCGTGTATCAGGAGCAGGTCATGCAAATCGTGCGCGACCTTGCCGGGTACAGCATGGGCAGAAGCGATTTGGTGCGCCGCGCCATGTCCAAGAAAAAGGCGGACGTAATGGCGCAGGAGCGGGAGAACTTTATCCACGGGTTGGGGGAGGACGTCCCCGGCTGCATCAAGAACGGCATACCCGAAAACGTAGCCGCGAAAGTTTTCGACGAGATGACCGACTTCGCCAAGTACGCGTTTAACAAGGCGCACGCGGCGGCTTACGCGGTTATCTGCTACCAGACCGCCTGGATAAAATACTATTACCCGGTGGAATTTATGGCGGCAATACTGACTTCCGTCATGGATTTCCCCACGAAAGTGGCGGAATATATTCAGGTGTGCAAAAAAATGAACATTGAGCTGCTTCCGCCGGATATAAACGAAGGCTTCGGGCATTTCAGCGTTTCCGGCAAGCGCATACGGTTCAGCCTTTCCGCCATTAAAAACGTAGGGCGCGGCACGGTGGAGGCGATTGTGGCGGAGCGCGAAGCGAACGGGAAATTCCAGGGGATGACGGATTTCATTACGCGCATGGAAGCCGGGGATATCAACAAGCGCTGCGTGGAAAGCCTGGTTAAGTCGGGGGCGTTCGATTCCCTCGGGGGGAAGCGCTCCCAATACACCGTGCTGTACCGCGCGGTGATGAACGGTATGTCCATATCGCGCAAGCGCACCATGGACGGGCAGATGAACCTGTTCGAAATGGAAGGCATGGAGCCGGAGAGCGTAAAGGACGAACTGCCGCCGTCCATGGAGGAATTTGCCCTGAGGACGCTGCTTAACGACGAGAAGGAAGTGCTCGGCGTGTATGTAAGCGGGCATCCCCTTTCGTCCTACGAGAAAGTGCTGCAGCAGTACGCCAACACCAACAGCCTCAACTTCCTGTTTGACGCGGAATCGGGGGGCGACGCGCTTACGGACGGGCAGATGGTGCGCTACGGCGGAATGATTACGGATAAATCTATTAAATATACAAAAGCTAACAACAAGGCGATGGCGTTTTTAACCGTGGAGGATTTATACGGGACGCTTGAGGTAATCGTATTCCCCAATTTATATGAAAAATACGGCCCGCGCCTGCAAATCGACCAGGTGCTGATTATTCAGGGGCGGGTAAGCGCCCGGGAGGACGAGGACGCGAAGCTTATCGCCAACGAGCTGCTGCTGTATGAAGACCTGCCCAATAAGGACGGGAAAACCGTCTGGATTAAGATACCCAAGACCAGGCAGGTGAGCATGCAGTCCGTGACCGACGTGCTCAAGCCCCACCGGGGCGATACCCGGGTGATGATATACAATGAGAAGTCGAACCAGAAGTTTCTGGCAAACGAGTCCTTTTGGGTGCGTCCCTGCCCGCAGCTTTTCGGAGACGTCGAGATGCTGTTGGGGAACGGGACCATTAAGATGACGGGCGCATAGGAGAGATTAATTTGTCTACGGAAAAGCAGTTAAAAATCGGCGTGTTAACCAGCAGCGGCGACGCGCCGGGCATGAACGCCGCCATACGCGCGGTGGCGCGTACCGGCGCGTACCACAACATGAAGGTGTACGGCATTATGCGCGGTTACGAGGGGCTGCTCAGCGCCGAAATTGAGGAGCTTGAGCCACGGGAGGTTTCGAACATCATTTTCCGGGGCGGGACGCTGCTGCTTACCGCCCGGTGCGAGGAAATGAAAACCGTGGAAGGGCAGGAGCGCGCCGCCAACGTGGCGAAAGTGCTCGGGCTTGACGCGCTCATCGTGGCGGGCGGCGACGGTTCGCTTCGGGGGGCGCAGGCGTTGAGCAAGCTCGGGGTCAACGTCATCGGTATACCCGCGACCATAGACCTTGACATGGCGTGTACGGAGTACACCATCGGCTTTGACACCGCCATCAATACCGGTATGGAAGCGATCAACCGTATACGCGACACCTCCACCTCCCACGAGCGCTGCAGCGTGGTGGAGGTCATGGGGCGGTCGGCGGGGCATCTCGCGCTGTGGTGCGGCATTACCGGCGGCGCGGAGGAAGTGATGATCCCCGAGTATAAGGAGCTGAACACGGAAAGAGTGGTGCAGCAGATTATCGAGAACCGTTCCAAGGGCAAACGCCACAATTTGATTGTGGTGGCGGAAGGCGTGGGCGGAAGCGTCGCGTTGGCGCAGGAATTGCAAAGCGTGTTGGGCATACAGTCCCGCGCCACGGTGTTGGGGCATTTGCAGCGGGGCGGCGCGCCTACGGCGTTGGACCGTATGCACGCGTCGGTAATGGGTTACATGGCGGTGGAAGCGGTGGTGCGGGGTGAGCGGAACAAGGCGGGTATCGTAAAGGACGGGCGGCACGCGCTGATGGATTTGGACGAGGCGCTTGCGTGTACGAAGCCCTACGACCATTCGTTGTATGAAATGATTAAGGTGCTTGCGATATAGGCGCCGCCTATATAAAAGAGAAGGAGCGGTGTGTATGAAAAAAACAAAAATTCTGGCGACGGTCGGCCCGGCGTGTAACAATGTGGAAATCATGAAGCAGATGATTCTCGCGGGGATGGACGCGGCGCGCATCAACTTTTCCCACGGGACGTATGAATCCCACACGGTAATGATCAACCTGATCAAGGAAGCGCGGAAGGCGTTGGGGCTTCCCGTGCCGATGATACTGGACACCAAGGGGCCGGAAATACGAATCAAGACCTTTGACGCGGAAAAAATCTACTTAGAGCAAGGCGCGGAGTTCACCCTAACCACCGAGGATATCGTGGGCAACCAGAGCATCGTGTCCGTAACCTATCAAAACCTGCCCAACGATTTGAAGGAAGGCAGCCGGGTACTCATAGACGACGGGCTGATCGAGTTAAAAGTGCGCTCGCTTACGGCGACGGAAGTCAGGTGCATCGTAGTCAACTCCGGGTTCCTGAGCGCGCGCAAGGGGGTCAACGTGCCGGACGTGTACGTAAACCTGCCCTCGCTGACCGAGCGCGATATAGAGGACATACAGTTCGGCATCAAGATGGGCTTCGATTATATCGCGGCGTCTTTCATCCGCTCGGCTAACGACGTGCTGAACATACGCAAGGTGCTTGAGCAAAACGGCGGGGAGCACATCAAGATTATCGCGAAGATAGAGTCCCGCGACGGGGTTAACAATATTGAAAGCATACTGGAAGTGGCGGACGGCATGATGGTGGCGCGGGGCGACCTCGGCGTGGAGATACCGCCGGAGGAAGTGCCCATCGTACAGAAGCAGTTAATCGGTCGCGCCAACGTGGTGGGCAAGCCGGTAATCACCGCGACGCAGATGTTGGAATCGATGGTAAAGAACCCGCGCCCCACCCGCGCCGAGGCAAACGACGTCGCCAACGCGATTTTCGACGGCTCGGACGTAATCATGCTTTCCGGCGAGACCGCCAACGGCAATTACCCGGTGGAGAGCATCACCATGATGTCGCGCATAGCCCATAAAGCGGAAAGCTCCATTAATTATTATAAGGAAATCACCACGCACCATAATGTGCTCAGCAAAAATATCACCAACGCCATCAGCTTCGCCGCGTGCTCCACGGCGGGCGACCTGAACGCCAAGTGCATCGTGCCCATAACGGACTCCGGCTTCGCCGCGCGGATGGTTTCCCGTTCCCGCCCGGCGGTCCCCATACTCGCCATCACCACCAACGAGGTCGTGTACCGGCAAATGAACCTGACTTGGGGATGTATCCCGCTGTTGGCGAAAGATATCAGCGGCAACGACGAAGTGTTCGACATCGCCGAAGAAATGGCGCTCAAGTCCGGCCTCGCGAAACCGGGCGACACCATTGTGGCGCTTGCGGGGGTTCCCATTGGCGTGGCGGGCACCACCAACACGCTCAAGGTGCGCACCGTCGGCAATGTGCTTGCCAAAGGCGAGGGGAATATGAAGGGGACGGTCAAGGGGCTGACCCGCGTGTTCAAAGTGCTCGAGGAGAAAGTGCCGTACTTTGAGCGGGGGGATATTCTGGTCAGCACCGTCACTACGGACGACCAGATGGAATTTATTAAGAAAGCCGGCGCCATCGTAGTAGGCTCGTGGGAGCAGGTGGACGTGAGCCACGCGGAGACGGTGGCAAAAGCGTTGGACATCCCGTTGATTATTGCCGACGCGAAAGTGATAGACTTAATAGGCGACGGGCTTGCCGTCACGTTGGACAGCGACGAAGGGTTTATTTATAACGGGTTCAGGTAACCTCGGGCGTTGACAAGCATTTGCCTGTTATGATAAAAGTGTAACAAAAATGTAATGGGAGGGCAGCGTATGGAGGATTCCTTTATTTTTTCCCGGGTGGACCATACCCTCTTGCGCGCTGACGCGACCTGGGCGGAAATAAAAGCGCTGTGCGACGAAGCCGTGCTGTACAAAACGGCGTCGGTATGCGTCCCTCCGTCTTATGTGGGCGCTATTGACAAGGAGTACGGGCGCAGGCTTACGGTTTGCACCGTAATCGGCTTTCCGCTTGGGTATTCCACCCGCCCGGTCAAGGAGGCGGAACTGGCGAACGCGCTGCTCGACGGCGCGGGGGAATTTGACATGGTAATCAACCTCGGCGACGTTAAAAACGGGAATTTCCAAAAAATCACCGACGAAATCGCTTCCCTTAAAAAGTTGGCGGGCGGCAGCGTGTTGAAAGTGATTATCGAAACCTGCTGCCTGTCGGAGGAAGAAAAGATTAAGCTGTGCGGCTGCGTGACCGAAAGCGGCGCGGATTTTATCAAGACTTCCACGGGCTTCGGGCGGCAAGGCGCGGTGCTTTCCGACATAGCGCTTTTTAAAAAGTACATAGGCCCCGAAGTTAAAATAAAAGCCGCCGGGGGCATCCGCACCCGGGAAGATATGGTCGCTTTCCTGGAAGCCGGGTGTTCGCGGCTCGGGACCAGTTCCGCCGTAAAAATCCTGACCGGCGGAAGCGCGGGGGATTATTAAGGAATGCAGGCGCTTGTGGACGCGGCGATTCTCGCGCGGGAAAGCGCTTACGCCCCCTATTCGGGCTTTAAAGTGGGCGCTGCGCTGCTTACGTCAGAAGGTAAAATATATACCGGCTGCAATATCGAAAACGCCGCCTATTCCCCGTCCAACTGCGCCGAGCGCACCGCTTTTTTCAAAGCGGTGTCGGAAGGCGAGCGGGACTTTGCCGCCGTCGCGGTGGCGGGTTGGGCGGAAGGGAAGGAAGGTTTCGCGTGGCCCTGCGGCGTGTGCCGTCAGGTAATGATGGAGTTTTGCCGCCCGGAAACCTTTCTTATCTATGTGACCGACGGAAGCAGGGTGTGCGAAAAACCCCTGGCGGAGCTCTTGCCCGAAGGCTTCGGGCGGGGTAATTTACAATAGCAGTAAGGCATATTAAATATACTTTAGGAGGTTTCAAATGAAGAAGTTTATATCACTCGTATTGGCAGGGTTAATGGTGTTTGCGCTTGCCTCCTGCGGCGGCGGCGGCGGAACCACGGCTACTCAGGCGACTACGGCGGCGACCGCCGCCGCGACAGAAGCGACTACCGCGGCGACCACTGCGGCAACCACCGCGGCTGCCGACACATTTGAATTGGGTTTGATTACCGACCTCGGCACTATCGACGACAAATCGTTCAACCAGGGCTCGTGGGAAGGTTTGGTTCAGTACGCGCAGGAAGCGAACATCCCGCACAAGTATTATCAGCCCACCGAGCAAAGCGACGCCGCGTACCTTGACGGTATCGAGCTTGCCGTAAAAGGCGGGGCAAAGCTGATCGTAACCCCCGGTTTCCTGTTCGAAGTCCCTATTTATATGGCGCAGGACCAATACCCGGACGTAAATTTCGTACTGGTGGACGGCAATCCCCATGACGCCGACTACAATTACAGGACCGAGAAAAACGTGGTAGGCATCACTTACGCGGAAGAACAGTCCGGCTTCCTCGCGGGCTACGCTGCGGTGAAGGACGGCTACACCAAGCTCGGGTTCATGGGCGGCATGGCGGTTCCCGCCGTGGTGCGCTTCGGCTTCGGTTTTGTGCAGGGCGCGGAATACGCCGCGCAGGAAATGGGCATATCCGGCGTCACCGTCAACTACCACTACACCGGCGGCTTTGACGCGACGCCCGAGGCGCAGGCTATGGCGGCTTCCTGGAGCAACGACGGCGTGGAAGTTATCTTCGCCTGCGGCGGCGCGGTAGGGTTCTCGGTCATGGCAGCGGCGGAAGCTTCCGGCGCGAAAGTGATCGGCGTGGACGTTGACCAGAGCGGCGAGT
>JAISWA010000265.1 GCA_031271275.1 Clostridiales bacterium
AGCGCTTCGGCGGCGCGTTCCTGACCGATAAGCGCGGCGCGGCTGTCTTGCCCTTCGGGCGCTGTTGCCTGGTCAGCCGCCGAGAGTTCTTCCGTATCGCAGAAGTATTTCAGTTCATTCCATTTTAATTCGTACCGGTCAGCCATAACGTCATGCGTCAGTTCCATATCCACCTCGAGCGCTTAATAGTAAAACCACATGATCACCGCGTCCTCTTTTGTGTCCGCGTAATAATTTTTTCGAAAGCCTTCCGCCTTAAACCCGTATTTGTGATACAGCGCCATGGCGGCGCGGTTGCCCACGCGGACCTCAAGGGTAATCCCCATCATTTCAAGCCGCCGCCCCGTTTCAAAAAGCGCGTCCATCAACAGCGAGCCGACGCCGCGCTTCCGGTACGGTTCGTCCACCGCCACATTGTTGATATGCCCCTCGTTGACAATATGCCACATCCCCGCGTAACCCGCAACCGCGCCGCTCTCGTTGTCCAACGCCGTGAAATAATAAGCGTTCTCGCGGGTGATTTCTTCCCGTATGGATTTCCGCGACCAGGGGGTTGAAAAAGAGCGCTTCTCGATGGCGTGAACCTCGTCCAAATGGTCGAGGGTCATGGGCGTTACGGTAAAAGCGCTACTCATGGCGCAAACGCTCCGCCTGCGGCTTGCGAATATAGAAAAGCGAAAAAGCTTCCGCAGGCTCGAACCCCCCGGCAAGCATTTCAAAGGCGCGGTAACCCGCCGAAGCGGCGCGCTGGCGGTTCGCGTTAGGCGGGGCGAAAGTAAAACGCAAGCCCAAAGCCTTGCCTTCCTTTTCTATTTCCGCTTCATAAGCGGAAGCGCCGTCGCCGAGGAAAATAATACGGGGCTCGCGGTCAGCCTTTTGAATGGCGTCATATAAAACGGCGAGCGCTTCCGTTACCTGAACGGCAAGGTATTCCGTAACGCGCTTCGGCGCGTCCCCGCCGGAAGCGTAAACCGCCGTATACGTCTGGGAGCGCCGCGCGTCCATCATGGGCATAATATAACCCTCGTGCGTTCCTATATTGTATGCGAGGGAATCCAACGCAGGAACCGGAACCAATTTCTTTCCCGCGCCTCGGGCAAGCCCCTGCGCCGTCGCCGCGCCGATGCGCAGGCCGGTAAACGAGCCGGGCCCGTTTACGCAGGCGATATAGTCGATATCTTCTATAGTTAAACCTGTGAACTTAAATAAACGGTCGATCATGGGAAGCAAAATCTCCGAATGGGTCAGCTTGGCACGCGCCCCCGAAATATTCATTTCAGCCAACGTTATGTAGCCGTTGTTGTCGTTGGCGGTTATCCCGGCGCACGCGGTCTGCCCGCTGGTATCAATGGAAAGGATTTTCATTTTATACTTATCACCCTTGCGTCATCCACCCGCTCAATGCGTATTTCAACCGCGTTTTCGGGCAGCAGTTCCCCCGCGCGTTCCGCCCATTCGATAAGGCAGACGCCGCCGGCGTAAAAAAAGTCCTCGTACCCGATTCCCTCAAGCCCTTCCCCGCCGTCCGTCAGCCGGTACAAATCGAAGTGATACAGCGTGAGCCGCCCGCCCTCGTATATATTCATCAGCGTAAAGGTGGGGCTTGTGACCCGCCCTTCGTAGCCGACGCCCCGGGCGAACCCTTGGGCAAAAACCGTTTTCCCCGCGCCAAGCTCGCCGGTGAGCGCGATTATATCACCCGGCGCGGCGTTTGCGGCAAATTCTTCCGCGATGCGGAAAGTATCTTCCGGCGAGCGGCTTTTTATGCTTTTCAAATGATCAAACAGCTTCGTCTTCATTTTTTTCACGCGTGCGCGCTTCAAAATACTGTTCATGCCAGAGCAGAAAAATAAATACCGTCCAAATTTTGCGGCTGTTGTCTCTCTTTCCCTTTTTATGCCCGTCCAACAGTTTTATCAGCGCTTCGCGCTTAAAATACCGCCCGGCGGTTTCGTTCTCGAAATATCCTCTGACCTGCCGGTAATATTTTTCTTCTTTCAGCCAAATGCGTATGGGGACGGGGAAACCGAGCTTATAACGTTCCGCCGTTTCCCGAGGCACATGAAGGGCGGCGGCTTTCCGGAAGGCATACTTGGTTCCCGTGCGGTTGACGCGCAAACCGGTGGGCAGTTTGGTCGCGACGCGGAAGACTTCCCTGTCCAGATAGGGCATACGAACGGTAAGGGAATGGGCGGCGCTCATTTTTTCCACGTTGTATAAAATATCGCCCGCCATCCAAAGGTGCAGGTCGAGGAACTGCATCTTGGTAATGTCGTCCTCGCCTTTTACCTGGTCATAGTACGGTCGGGTAACGTTTCGCGCGCCGGGCGCGCCTTCGCCCACGCCGTCGCGTAAAATTTCCGCCCGCTCCCCTTCGGTAAAGATTTTCGCGTTGCCGATGAAGCGTTCCTCCACCTCCTCCGCGCCGCGTATAAAGAAATTCTTCCCCTTAAAATCAAAGGGGACGCAGCGGGCGATAAAGGCGAGGAACTTCCTGAGCCAACGGGGCAGGCGCGTTAAAATTTTTAAATCCAGCGGCTCGCGGTAAATATTGTAGCCGCCGAAAAACTCGTCCGCCCCCTCGCCGGAAAACGCCACCTTCACCTGCCGCGCCGCCTCCCGGCAGGAAAAATAGAACGCGGCGGCGGCGGGGTCCGCCAAAGGCTCGTCCAAATGCCGCTGTATAACCGGAAGGTGCTCCCAATACTCCCCGGTGGTGATTAGCTTCGTAAAATGTTCCGCGCCCAGTTTTTCGGACAGGGATTTCGCGTAGCTGATTTCGTTGTATTTTTCATAATCAAAGCCCACGGTAAAAGTTTTAAGCGTACCTGCGCCGGCGGCGGATTCGCTTGCGCACGCGGCGAGATAACCGGAGTCCACCCCGCCGGACAAAAACGCGCCGGTATTTTCCCCGCCGCCCGCCAGACATTTCGAGACGGAATCGCGCACCGCCCCGTCGATGGCGGAGACAGCGGCGTCGAGAGTCATTTCCGACGGCGTAAACACCGGCGTGAAATAGCGGGTGATTTTTAATTCCCCGTTCTCAAAAGTTAAGAAATGCGCGGGAAGCAGTTTGTAAACGCCTTTGAAAAAAGTTTCGGGCAGTACGGAATACTGGAACGTAAGGTACTCCGCGAGCGCCTGCTCGTTGAGTTCCGTTTTAAAAGACGGGACGGAGAAGAAATCTTTTATTTCCGAGCCGAACATAAGCCCGCCGCCGGGGAGCCGCGTATAATAAACCGATTTTGTCCCGAAAGGGTCGCGGGCGACAAACAAACTCTTTGTGCGGCTGTCGAAAACGGCGCAGGCGAACATCCCCTGAAGGTGGTGGAGCATCCCGTGGCCGTATTCCCCGTATAAACGCAGAACAATTTCGGCGTCTTCGCCCGTACTTAACGCGCAGCCCTTTTCTTCCAAAGCGGAGCGGAGCTCTTTTGGGTTGTAAAGCTCGCCGTTAAAAATCAGCGCCAGTGTTTTGTCTTCGCTTAACAGGGGTTGGCTTGCGTCAAACCCTTCCTTTTCGCTCCCTGGTATAAAACCGAAAAAACCGCGCATCCGTTTTCCTCCCGTTTGCAGGGCGGGCATTTCAAAACGCTGAAACCCCCGCAACCTGTCCACTTTACCATAATGCTCAAAAAAATAAAAATTTATAATTTTAAAACGCAGCTTGAAACGCTGTTTAAAAATAATTTTCTTGTTGTGTTAAAGTACGCGCATGGTATAATAATTTGGAAAATATACGCGGGAGGTTCTTTCTATGATCGAGAATAGGAAGCAGGACATTTTATTGGAGAGCGGAACAAACGAACTCGGCGTGATGGAGTTTACCATCGCCAACCAGCACTTCGGTATCAATGTCGCCAAAGTATCGGAAATTTTGCGTTACGGCATGTACGACATAACGCCCATGCCAAACGCGAACCCCTTTGTGGAAGGTATTTTTAAACCGAGGGAAGAAGTTATGACGGTCATAAACCTGGCGGCGTATATGGGACTGCCTCCTTCCGAAGACCCCGAGCGCGATATCTTAATTCTTACCATGTTTAACAGAGTTAAAAGCGCTTTTCACGTTCACGACGTAAAAGAAATTAACAGAATCTCCTGGACGGCGATCGAAAAGCCCGACAAAGCCATTTACGGCGGCGAGGAAGGGCTCGCCACCGGTATCGCCCATTACGACAAACGGCTGATTACCATCGTGGATTTTGAAAAAATTCTTGCCGATATAAACCCCGCTTCCGGCATACAGGCAAGCGAACTTGCCCGTTTCGGCGACAGGCCCAAGTCTTTGAAGCCGGTGCTTGTCGCGGAAGACTCTCCGCTGCTTGAGCGTCTCATCATTGAGTCTTTGGAAAAGGCGGGCTACATAAACGTGATTTGCTGCGCCAACGGCAAAGAGGCGTGGGATAAACTGATACAGTTTAAAGCGACGGGGCTTCCGATTGAGGATTTGTGCTCAATGATCATTACCGACATCGAAATGCCTCAGATGGACGGGCACCGTTTGCTCAAACTTATCCGCAACGACGAAGTCCTCTCGCATGTTCCGGTCATCGTTTTCTCGTCGCTGATTACCGAGGAAATGGCGCATAAGGGCCGCGACCTCGGCGCGACGGCGCAGCTTAGCAAACCCGACATTGCGGATCTTGTAGCGGTAATCGATAAACACATCCTATAAAATGCAGGAAGCGCTCTCAAGAGGTTCCATTTTAAATATCAGCTCTAACGCGGACGTATACGAGCGGGGCGAAAAGTATTACCGGGACGGGAAACTGCTTTCCATACGGACGCAGGAGTTGGACGGCGGGCTGACGCAAATCAAGGCTCAGGTGGAAGGCAATTATAAGAATTACGAAGTTAGCGTTACCCTGGAATCTTCAGGCGCGGTCAAGACCTATACCTGCAGCTGCGAAAGCCACAATATCTGGCGCGGGGCGTGCAAGCATGTGGTCACCGCGCTTTTTGCCGTATCGGAAGGGCGCTGCTCCACCCAATCGTCCGAAAAACTCAGTCAGACGGCGCGGGGACTGACCGACGCGCTTGAAAAAATTATTTTTGAGGATATAGACGCCAGTTTGTCGGTTTCGCGGCAAGCGCCCGCCAACCCCATACGGTTGGCGCCGTGTTTTCATTCCGGCGCAAAGGGCGAAGCCTTTCTCACGTTCACGGTGGGCTATAACCGCCCGTATTTGATTAAAAATGTTTCGAGCTTCCTGACCAGCGTCCGCAAAGAGGAAACTGTCAGCTACGGCAGCGGTTTGCAGTTTAACCACGCGGCGTATATGTTCGACGACGAAAGCCGCAAGCTGTTGGAGTTTATGCTGCGCGAGGACGCGCTGTTTATGGAGGTCACCAAAAAGCTCGGCAAGCAGTACCAATACATGGCGCAGACCGCCCGTTCCAATACCCGCGCGCTCACCGTCACCGAGCGGAACATGGACGATTTCTTCGCGCTGTACGAAGGGCGCGAGATTGAAGGCGACGTCTCCGGCGAGACGCAGCTGCGCCTGACCGGCGAAACGCCCGACGTGCGGCTGCATGTAAAGCATGAGCCGAAAACCCTGCGCATCGCTGCGGAGGAATTTAATTACCGCGTCACCCACGGTCAAAAATATCATTATTTCATTTCACACGAAGCCATCCACCGTATGCCGCGGAACGACGCGAAGGTGCTGATTCACCTGCTTCGCGCGTTCTCCGCTTCGCAAAATTCCGAACTCCTTTTTACCGGAAACGAACAGAGCCGTTTTCTGACCATCATCCTTCCAAAATTGCAAAAACTCGGGCTTATCCGTTCCACGGAAGGCGAGCCGCCCGTCAGCGTAGCCGACGAGTTAAAAGTACAGTTGTATTTCGACAGCGCGGGCAAGGAAGTTACGGGCCGCGCCGTGTTCCGCTACGGGGAGACGGAAATTAACCCCCTGGAGGACACGGTTGCCGGCGTGCTTCGCGACGCGGCGGGGGAATACGCGATCAAGCGCCGCCTTACGGTGTACGGGTTCAATCCGGACCCGGCGCGCAAGGAATATGTGCTCGCCGGAAACGATTTGATGTACGCGTTCCTTCACGGGACAGGCGGGGAACCTTCGGGGCTTGACGTGCTGATGGAAAATGCGGAAGTCTACATGACCGATGCGCTCAGCCAGAAAAAAATGAAATTAAACCCGCCTTCTCTGGGGCTCCGGCTACAGGGCGGGCTGCTCGACATAAAAATCGAAAATTCCGGCTACACGCTGAACGAACTCATGGAAGCCCTTGATTCCTACCGGGCGAAGAAAAAATATTACCGCTTGAAAGACGGGCGGTTCCTCCCCCTCGAGTGCGAGGAGATTAAAACCGTGGCGAACATCCTGACGGCGTTGGACGTCTCCCGCAAGGATATCCGCAACAATGTGTTGGTGGTGCCCGCTTACCGCGCGCTGTATGTGGACGAGCTAACCGCCGGGCTTCAGGCGTCCCGCTCGGTCACGCGCAACCACGACTATCAGGCGATGGTTAACCAGTTTAAAAGCGACGACGCGCGTATTTTTGAAATACCCGAGACCTTGGAAAACGTACTGCGGGAATATCAAAAGACCGGCTACCAGTGGCTAAAGACGCTGTCCCGTTACGGCTTCGGCGGGATTCTCGCCGACGACATGGGGTTGGGAAAGACCATTCAAATTATCGCCATCTTATTGAGTGAAAAACGCGAAGGCGTGAGGTCGTTGGTGGTCGCGCCCACTTCGCTTCTATACAATTGGGAACACGAAATCCGGCGTTTCGCCCCGGGCCTTAACACCGCCGTAGTCACCGGGCTGCCGGATAAACGCCGGGAAATTTTGGAGTACACCGAGGCGGACGTGTATATCACCACCTACGACACCATGAAACGCGACGTGGAAGCGTATGCGAAAATGGACTTTGCCTATGTAATCGCCGACGAGGCGCAGAACATTAAGAACCCCAACACGCAAAACGCCCGCGCCATCAAGAGCCTTAACGCCCGCGTAAAATTCGCGCTGACCGGAACGCCCATCGAGAATACGCTGACGGAGTTATGGTCTATTTTTGATTTCATCCTTCCCGGGTATTTATATTCCGCGCACAAATTTAACCGGCTGTTTGAATACCCCATCGTAAAGGACAACGACAAAAGCCGCATGGAAAAATTAAAGCGCCAAATCGCCCCGTTCATACTGCGGCGCGTCAAAAAGAACGTACTCACCGAGCTTCCCGACAAGACCGAGACGACTTTGCTCGCCGAGCTTTTGCCCGAGCAGAAGAAAATTTACCTGGCGCATCTTAAAATTGCCAAGGGGGAGTTTGACGCGGCTGCGGCGGGCGGAAACCTCGACGACAACCGTATGCGAATCCTCGCGCAGCTTACGCGGTTACGGCAGATTTGCTGCCACCCGTCCATGTTCGCGGAAAAATATAACGGCGGAAGCGGCAAGTTGGACCTTGCCCTTGAGACCATCCAAATGGCGGTGGAATCCGGTCACCGGGTTTTGCTTTTTTCGCAGTTTACCTCCATGTTGGAGATTTTGCAGCGCGCGCTTGAGCGCACCCCCTTCCGGTATTTTTATTTGGACGGCACGGTCAAGGCGCAAAACCGCATAGACATGACCACGCGCTTTAACGCGGGCGAGCGGGATATCTTTTTAATATCCCTTAAAGCGGGCGGTACCGGGTTGAACCTGATTGGCGCGGACGTTGTGCTGCACTACGACCCGTGGTGGAACCCGTCGGTAATGGACCAGGCATCCGACCGCGCGCACCGGTACGGGCAGGAAAAGGCGGTGCAGATTTTTAATCTTGTGGCGAAAGACACCATCGAGGAAAAAATTATGGATTTGCAAGAGAAGAAGCGGAACCTCATCGATTCGGTCATCACCGAAGGGGGAAGTTTTGTGAATACGCTTTCGGAAGAAGAACTCAGGGAATTGTTCAAGTAAAAAAATTTGCGGGCAAATTGATAGTTGGCATCTTATGTAATACACTCGCGACCCCAGTGATTTAGGGTGTTTGACGGCAATTTAAAAATACGCAAACGGCAAAATATTGCTAAAGTTTGCGTATTTTTTAATTTGCGAAATTGCGCGGCATTCGCGCTTCCTTGCCTGTCGGGAATCTCGCTTCAAAATCCAACAAACGCAG
>JAISWA010000276.1 GCA_031271275.1 Clostridiales bacterium
CTCAAGGCTTGCCGTTTGCGTTTGGTTTCCGGCGGGAATACGGTTGCGGAGGAAAGCGGCGAAGTGCTTTTCACCGATTACGGGCTTTCCGGAATACCCGCCCTGCAGGTTTCCGGCGCGGCAAACGGTGTTGACGGCAAACAGATTAACGCGGTTATCGATTTGCTGCCGCAAATCACCGAAGGGGACGCGGCGGAGCGTTTACAGGAACGCTATAAAATTTTCAAAGACGCGGAGCCTGAATACTTTTTAACCGGATGGTTCCATAAAAGAATTGGACAAGCGCTGCTGCGCGAAATAAAATTAATGCCGTCTTCAGGCGGCGAATATTGTAACCGCTTGGCGCGTCTTATGAAAAACTGGGCTTTCCCGGTCACCGGCGTAAAAGGTTTTTCCCACGCGCAGGTCACCGGCGGCGGGGTTCCGCTTAACGAGTTTGTACCTGAAACGATGTCGTCCCGGCTTGTGCCGGGGTTGTTCGCGGCGGGCGAGGTCTTGGATGTTTACGGCGACTGCGGGGGCTATAACCTGCACTGGGCGTGGACGACCGGGATGCTCGCGGGGCAGGGGGCTGTGAATGCGTAAAAGGTATGTTTTGGCGTTTATAGCGGGGGCGCTTGCGCTTGCCGCGGTTTTGTTCCTGTTCTCGCCGTTCTTTTTTATCGAGGAAATCGTCGTAGACGGCAACGTGAACTTTACAAAGGAAGAAATAATCAACCGTTCCGGTATTGTGAGCAGTTCAAACCTTTTTTTGCTTAACACCTCGGAAGTGCGCGACAGCATCATGGAAAACCTGTACATAGAAGACGTGGCGTTTAAGAAGGAATTCCCGAATAAAATAACGCTTCACGTAACGGAGCGGCATTTAAGCGGATATGTGGAATACATGCAGGGCAAGTATTTGTACATAGACGAGAACGGCCGCGTGTTGGAGATAAAAACATATTTTACGGAGAAATTGCCGATTGTCAGCGGTTTGAAATTCGAAAGCGCCCGCTTGGGGGAAGTGTTGGAAGTGGACGACGCCAACGCGTTTAAGGTGATGGTCCGGTACGCGCGGCTGCTGAGCAAGTACGAACTGGCGGACAATGTCTCGAGGATTGACATTTCCGACAGCGACAATACGCGTATCATGCTGTATCATATTGAGTTTAACGTGGGCGGCGACCGGGACGCGGATGAAAAAATCCGCACGATGAAAGAAATAGAAGCGAACTTGCCGAATGTTTCCATTATTAACGGGTTTATCGATTTAAGCGTCATACGAAGCCAATATATTTGCGAAATCTTAGTGTAGCTCCATAAAATCTAATAGTATATTAATGAACTAAAGGCTTGTCTTTTGATGAAAATAATGTATAGTATTTCTAATATTACAGTTATATATCCGGCGTAGTCGGGGGGAATTTTGTTGATAGATATAGATATGGTACAGGACTCAAAAGCCCGTATAAAGGTGATCGGGGTAGGGGGCTGCGGCAATAACGCCGTGGATCGCATGATTGAGGACGGTATAGAGCACATAGATTTCCTGTCCGCCAATACGGACAACATGGCATTGGTGAAATCAAAAGCGCCTGTCTGTATACAGCTCGGCGAGAAATTGACGCGGGGGCTTGGGGCGGGCGGCGTACCTGAGATTGGCCGCAGGGCGGCGGAGGAGACCCGCGACATCATCGCGAACGCGTTGGAAAACACCGATATGCTGTTCATCACCGCCGGTATGGGCGGAGGCACCGGTACCGGAGGCGCGCCGATTATCGCGAACATTGCCCGCGAGATGGGCATTCTAACCGTCGGGGTAGTGACCAAGCCCTTTGATTTCGAAGGCGGTCCCCGGATGCGGAACGCGTTGGAAGGCATTAGCGAACTGAAAAAGAATGTAGATACCCTTGTGGTTATCCCCAATGAGAGATTACTGGAAATCATAGACGACGACACCTCGCTTATTGAGTCTTTTAAAAAATCCGACGAGGTGTTGCGTCAGGGTGTACAGGGAATAAGTGATTTGGTTATCAAAGACGGCATTGTTCATCTGGATTTTGCCGATATACGCACGGTCATGTCCAACCAGGGCATTGCGCATATGGGCGTCGGACGCGCCAACGGCAAAAATAAGACCGAGAACGCGGCGCAGAACGCGATTAACAGCCCGCTGCTCGAAACCACCGTAGACGGGGCGAAATCGGTGATCATCAGTTTCGCCGGCGACACGAGCCTCGGGTTAAAAGATATTAACAATGCCGCGAGGATTATACGCAGGGCGGTTGACCCCGAGGCGGTGGTTATCTTCGGCGCCACCATCAACGACGATTTAAAAGACGAAGTGATGGTTACGGTTATCGCCACCGGGCTTGAGGAAAGACCCGCGCTTTCCAAATCGGGGAATGTGGTGCCCATACGCCCGTCCGTCAGCGTGTCCGAAGCCGGGGAACCCGGTAACGAGCCGCAGAAAGAACGCTCGGAGCTGCGCCCGATTCGCGACCTTGACGGCGACGTCCCCTTTGAGATTCCGATTTTCCTTCAGAAAAAGAGAAACCTGTAGCCGTATTAAAAATAGTTTACAGCCGTATAATTATTACAAAACAGTCCACCCTAAAGGCAATGAATGTCAAAGGGAGGACTTTTTTCATGTTTAACCATAAACGAGGTTTTATCTTAGCCGCGGCGGTTTTGTTAATCGCCATGCCCTTCAAACCCACTATGGCGGCGGAAGGGCAGACGCTCAACATAAACGCGAAGGCGAATATCCTGATGGAAGCCGACACGGGCCAGATATTATTGGAAGAAAACGCTCACGCGAAACTGGCTCCCGCAAGCGTGACTAAAGTCATGACCATTCTTTTGATTTACGAGGCGCTTGAACAGGAACGCATAAAATGGGACGATATTGTGACGGTCAGTTCCCACGCCGCGTCCATGGGCGGTTCCCAAATTTACCTTGAGCCGGAGGAGCAGCAAACCGTCCGCGACCTGACAAAATCCGTCGTAATCGCCTCCGCGAACGACGCCGCCGTCGCTATGGCGGAGTTTATCGCGGGAAGCGAAGAAGGCTTCGTACTGATGATGAACAACCGCGCGAAAGAACTTGGGATGCTTAACACCCATTTCGTAAACGCCTGCGGGCTCGACGCGCCCGGGCATCTGACCACCGCGTATGATATCGCCTTGATGTCCCGGGAGTTGATTACCAAGCACACGGATGTGCTGCAATACACCAAGACCTGGATGGATATCATCACCCATAAGACGGCGCGCTGCGAATCGGAATTCGGGCTGACCAATACGAACCGGTTAATTCGCAATTACACCGGCGCGACGGGGCTTAAGACCGGTTCGACTTCGCAGGCGCAGTTTTGTATCGCGGCTACGTCGGAAAGAGACGGGATGAAGTTAATCGCCGTGGTAATGGCAGCGCCGGACCCGACAATCCGCTTCGATTCCGCCATGAAAATGATGGACTACGGGTACGCGAATTTTACGGTTATCGCCAAGGAAGCCACCGGCACGGAAGTCGGAGAAATTAAAATATGCAAAGGCAGCGTGGAAACCGCCCCGGTTACGGTACGAAAGCAAACAAATGTTCTTGCGCCGAAGGGAAAGAACGTGGTGGTAGACAGCGAAGTCAGGATATTGGAATCGTTAAACGCGCCGGTCCCTAAGAACACAAAAGCCGGCGAAATTATTTATACAAGCGAAGGCAAGGAAATCGGCAGAAGCGATTTGGTCATCGCGGATGAAATTAAAAAGGCTTCCGCCATGGATATGATGGGCAGGGTTATGAACCGCTGGCTGATGAAGGGGTAAAAAAGCAGTACGCGCTTTCAAGTGACCTTATACAAAAATGCCTATATCTATTCGTGAAAGTTGTCTTTCGCGAATAGATATTTTTTATGAAGTTATTCTCCCCCGTCTCTTGTTTGCGGCGACGGCTCGGTCACGTCAAACGCATGAACGCTTTTGGCGTGACGGCTCGGTTAAATTTGCTTGACGGTAACAGATAAATTAATTAATCTCTCAATAAGTACAAAGATGACCTCTTAAACGTTGGTATGCATAGATGTTTTGAAGAATGAAGGGGGGTGAGCAATGTGGCTTATGAGACGAAAGCGTTATTGACGCTGCTGGCTGATGCCGCGCTAAGAACCAATTCTAAAGAGATGTATAAGATTATTGCTAAGACTGCTAATTCCGAAGGGATGCTATTGAAACCGTATGAGGAAGCAAAGGCAGAGCTTGAAAGCGATAAAAACGAAAGCAGCCCCCTTGAGGGATAGCCACGACTTTAAAAAGGAGCCTTTCCCATGCGAATCCGCACCCGTTACGCCCCAAGCCCCACCGGTTTTATGCACATAGGCAACCTGCGCTCCGCGCTGTATGAATATTTAATTGCCAAGCACGATGACGGCGTTTTTATTTTGCGCCTTGAGGACACGGACCAAAACCGTTATGTGGACGCCGCCGCCGACGCGATTTTTGAAATGCTGAAAATAACCGGCCTCGCCTATGACGAAGGTCCCGGCGTCGGCGGGCCGTATGGGCCATATATACAAAGCGAGCGCAAAGACGATTACCTCCCCGTCGCGGAAAAGCTCATCGAAAGCGGCAAAGCCTACTATTGTTTTTGCGATAAAGAGCGGCTCGACGCGCTTTCCGACGAGCACGGCGTGGCAAGGTATGACCGGCGCTGCCTCGGTCTGCCGGCGGAGGAAGTTCAAAAACGGTTGGCAAGCGGCGAGCCGTATGTCATCCGCCAATGGATTCCCGAGGGCAAGACCGCTTTCCACGACGAGGTTTACGGCGACATTGCCATCGAAAACAGCGAGATGGAAGACCAGATACTGATAAAGTCCGACGGGATGCCCACGTACAATTTCGCCAATGTGGTGGACGACCACGCGATGAACATTACGCATGTGGCGCGCGGAAGCGAATACCTGACCTCTACCCCGAAATATAAATTGCTGTACGAGGCGCTTGACTGGGAAGTGCCGGTGTATGTGCATCTTCCGCTGATGCTCAATGAAGAAGGGCATAAAATCTCCAAACGGCAGGGCGATATGTCCGTGGCGGATTTGCTGAAGATGGGCTTCTTGCCGGAAGCGGTGGTCAACTACGCCGCGCTGTTGGGTTGGAGCCCGGAAGGGAATAACGAGATTTTCACGCTGCCGGAATTGGTGGAGGCATTTGAGCCGAAAAACATCAGCAAATCCCCTTCCACTTTCGACATGAAAAAGCTTACGTGGGTAAACGGAGAGCATATCAAGCGGCTGCCCTTTGAAAAATACTGTGAAATGGCGCTGCCCTTCCTGCGGGAAGCGGTAAAAACGCCCGGCGTCGATTATAAAAAACTGGCGGAGATGACCCAGTCCCGCGTTTCCTTTGTGAAGGACTGCGCCGCGTTGGTGGATTTTATCGACGCGCTGCCCGACTATGAAACGGAACTGTATACCCATAAAAAAATGAAAACGAACCCCGAAATCGCGTTGCGGGGGTTGGAAGTTTCGGTAGACGCCCTTGAAGCGCAGGAAGAACCCGGATGGGATAACGACAGCCTCTTTGCATTGCTTTCAAAAGCGGCTGAAACATCCGGTATGGCGCGCTCCCAACTGCTTTGGCCCGTGCGCACGGCGCTTTCCGGCAAACCCGCCTCCCCTTGCGGCGCGACCGAGCTGTGCGAACTTTTGGGCAAGGCGGAAACCTTGAAAAGGCTGCGGGCGGGAATTGAAAAAATAAAAGGGAGCGTTGCATGAAACCGGTTTACTCGGTAGTGATTCCCGCGTACAACGAGCAGGAAGTCATCGCCGAAACGTACCGCCGCCTGACCTCGGTAATGCGGGGCATGGGCGAGACCTATGAGTTGGTGTTTGTCAACGACGGAAGCCGCGACGAAACCGCCAAAATCATAGCCGGGTTCTGCGAAAGCGATTCGAGTGTGCGGCTGCTTAACTTCACGCGCAACTTCGGGCACATGCCCGCGCTTACCGCCGGAATGGATTACGCGCAGGGCGCCGCGGTGTTTGTGATAGACGCCGACTTGCAGGACCCGCCGGAAGTTTTCCCGCAGATGGCGGCGCTTTGGAAACAGGGCTACGACGTGGTATACGGCAAACGTAAGCGCCGCAGGGGCGAGACCGTTTTCAAGCGGTGGTCGGCAAAAATTTTTTACCGGCTGATTAACGCGCTGACTACGGTGGAATTACCGGTGGACACGGGGGAATTCAGGCTGATTGACCGCAAGGTATGCGACGCGGTCAATCAACTGCATGAAAAAAACCGCTACATACGCGGCCTTGTGAGTTGGGTCGGGTTTAAGCAGGTTGCGGTGGAATATGTCCGCGAGGAACGTTTTGCCGGGGAAACCAAATACCCGCTGAAAAAAATGCTCGCCTTCGCCATGGACGCGCTCACTTCGTTTTCCTATAAACCGCTGAAGCTCGCCACGACCCTCGGTTTTTTCATTTCGCTTTTAAGCTTCGTCTATATGCTGTTCATCTTGTTTCAGCGGCTGTTTACCGACACCACGATAACCGGTTGGGCGTCCACCGTGGGGCTGATACTGTTTACGCAGGGAATCGTTTTGATGATACTCGGGCTGATGGGCGAATACATCGGCAGGATTTACGACGAGATAAAAAACAGGCCGGTATATATACTGCGGGAGAAGTTGGGGTATGAAAATGCTGAAAAAGCTGATTGAGAAATTCCTGACGCGGGAGATAATCACCTATTTGGTTTTCGGCGTACTGACGACCCTGGTAGGGCTTAGTACCTACTGGCTTTTTTCGGAAGCGTTGGGTATCGAAACGGTGGTTTCGAATATCCTTTCCAGTTTAATCGCCATTGTTTTCGCCTATATCACCAACAAAATCTTCGTTTTCCGTTCCCCTTCATGGGAAGCCAAATTAATAGTAAGGGAATTTGTCCCGTTTATTTCGGGGCGCTTGCTTACCATGCTGTTGGAAACGGTGCTGCTAAAATTACTGGTGGATTACGCGGGGCTTCCCAATATGTGGGTCAAATTCTTCCTGATGGTGATAGTGGTCGTGCTGAATTATATCGTCAGCAAGTTCGCCGTGTTTGTCAAAAGATGATTTAATTCGCGATTTCCAAATCCTTCGCTTCAATATTCTTCACATACGGGTTAATCGTGCTGTTTATCAGTTCCACGATGGCCGTTTCGTCGGGCAGCTCGTACCAGTCCGGCGCGCCGGTGGTTCCGGTGGTGGGGATGGTGTAGGTTTCAAGCGCTTCGTCCGCGCTGCGTATGTCGTTTAATTTATAGGCAAACCACCCCATATTGTTCAGCGCGATGTCGGTATACACATTTTCGTTAAAAATATCAATGAATTCGTCGAGCTTTAAGATGCTCGCCGGGGTAAGCAGCTTGCTAATCAGCGCGCGTATGACCGCCTGCTGATTTTCAATGCGCTCGTAATCGGTATAAGATTTGGTGGTGACCCATTCCCCGCCGCGTTTTTCGTTGTTCCTGCGGTGGCGCGCGAACGCCAGCGCTTCTTTCCCGTTTAACGTGCGAATCCCTTCGTCAAATTGGATGGTCAAATCCTGCGCGGTGTCGGTGTAGTTCATTTCATAGGGCACGTTGACTTCCACGCCGCCCACCGCGTCAATAACCCGCTCGAACGCTTCCAGATTTACGCAAATAAAATAATCCGGCGTAAAGCCGATGATGGTTTTTATTTCGCGCTTCAACTGCTCCGCGCCCCCTATCCTGCCCCCGCCGTTTAGCGTGCCCGCCGGGTACGCCGCGTTTATTTTTTTGACCCGGCGCTTTACGTTTACTTTCAAATCGCGGGGAAGCCCGATAACATACGCTTTTTTATTCGCGTCGTCATAGGCTGCCACCATGATGGAGTCGGTGTTGTTCCCCTCGTCCAACCCGAAGATAAGGAATGTATAAAAATCGTTTTTCCGGTCGCTGCGCGTAAACCCTTCCGGCGCGTGCAAGCCCCCGCCTATCAGCGTGTCCTCCTGCTCGGCTTCGGGTACGACATACGCCGCTTCGTGCTGTTCCGTTTTCGCCGCCGGCGGCGAATGGTCCGGGATTTCCGGCGGTTTAATCACGCTTTGTAAGGTAAGCCACCCCGCGAACACAAGGGTGGCCAGCGACGCGAAAGTGATAAGGAAGGTTCTTAAAAATAATTTCTTCAACCGTTTTTTACGCGGCCTGTTTCCGTTGCCGCCGTTTTCGTAAGGCATTTTTTATATTCTCTTTCCATAGAACAGAATGGGCTGTATTTCTGACAAAGCAGACTGGACTATAATACAATTTTGTCGAAAAGACAATAATCGCATTATAACCTGTTAACTTTAAAAAGCTGCCCCGCGCTTCATCGGCGAAGCGCGGGGTAATTTTGGGGATGATTTTTACGGCTTGACGGAATAGAGCTTTATTTGTCCGTCATTGTCGCTAACCGCCCAATATACCATGCCAGTTTTAGGATTGTAGCGAAGCACATCATAAGCGTTTAACCGAACGCCGGTAATTTGACTTGCCGAAAGGAAGAAAACTCATAGATTATCGCCGTTGGCGCGTTAGCCAATAGTGTCCAACTGCCCTCGGCATTATAGCCGTAGGTTGGACCGCCAATATCGAGTACGCTTACACTGCCGTCGCTGTTGACAATCGTTTGCAGCGGCGGCACTGCCGCCCAAGCGGCATTGGACCCGTTATGTTGTGTTGCTGATACTGCCTGTTCCGCTGCCACCGATATTACATTGGCGGTCACTTGGTTGAAAGTGGAATTTTCATTGAGCTCGGTTAATTCGGCGGCTAAAACCGCTTGATTTCCCCCGGCTACCACCGCCAACACCAACAAGCCCGCCATGAATGAGTTAACCGCTTTCCGTACCATGATAAACCTCCGCTTTATCCCGTATTTTTTTGCTGACCCGTAAAAAATCCCCTACCCCTAAAAAAAGCGGATAAAAGCATACCATTATCCGCGGGGCATTTTTTATATTTTTATGGAGAAATCATAACATAAAACGCTTGACAAATCAATGTATTTGTGGTTTAGAAAAATATTTTACTTGGCGCGGATAAACCTCTAATATTTTCCCCGGAAAAATCAGGCGGCGGCGTTTTAGGCGGTCGCCCGAACCGCGCCCCGCGCTTCGATTACCAACGTGTCCCCCGCCTTTAACTTCCTCTGCACATTCCGAATTGCCGTTATAATCATTCTTTATATTGCCCGCTTGGTTTTTCGGGTATACAATGCGCTCAGTCCCGGGCGTTGCCAGTGCGCGGGGCGAGTATACCCGGAAAGGAGCTGGTAGATGTGGTGAGTAAAGGGTGGTTTTTGTCCTAACCTGAAAAGGACAGCGCGGGAGGGGGTGTGCCGCGAACGGCTTAGGTTTTCCGAATGACCGTTCGCCGTTTACCCCCCCCTACCCTATTGCTTGTAAAAAAATAAAACAGATAGGAGGCATATAAAAAATGATTAAAAACAGAAACTTCAATCGGTTTAACGGAAACGGGCGCCGCGCGGTAATGCCGGCAATGGTTGAGGAGGTTTTCATTTTTGAGGTATGTGAACGCGAGGGATGTGCTTCCGCCTGAGATACTTACCGAAGTCCAGAAATACTTGTGCGGGGAATTAATCTATATCCCAAAGAAAGAGAACGACAAGGCGGGATGGGGGCAGATAAACGGAACGCGCGCGCAGGTGACGCTGCGCAACCGCGACATTGCCGAAGCCTACCGCAGCGGCGTTTCCGTGTACGAGTTAATGGATTTGCACTGCCTGTCGGAAGCGAGCATCCGTAAAATTATTTACAATAAAATTTTTATACAGGAAAAAAACGCGTGAAAATTGCGAAAAGGGCTGCCATGAGGCGGCCCTTTTAAGTTGCGAATTAGTGTCATGCATCCGTGAAAAGATTGCCGACAAAACCTATCAACTTAGGGTAAAAAGAGGCAAAATTTTTTTTATTTTTATTGGGGTATACGCGCTAATATTGTTTGTTTCTATATAAATTTTAACATTTAAAATTAAATATAATAAATATATCCCTTGTATAAATTCCCTTTTTCTAATGCTATTTTGAACGCAAGTTTTAAAACGCCGTAACCGTCAAAGCCGCCGCCGCCTTCAGCGAATCCCCTCCTTCCGCTAAAATAGCGAAACGAGCGAAGCAATTTTGAAGGGCATATAAAATATTTTCATAGAAAGAAGTATAAATCCGTGATAGACTTTAGATAAGAGGTTGGAGTGAACAGTAGCGGGGGCAGGCAAGGCAACGTGCGCGTCCCCGCCCGGGGGTCTGAATCGGCAGGAAGAATGGCTCGGATTAGAAAGATAATGCGAACGAAGTTAAGGATAAGAAAGGAACGATTTATATGACAAGCATTGAATACGCAAAAAACCAACTGGATTTATTACCAGAACCGGCTATAGAGAAAATTATCGAGTTTATAAACTTTCAACGCTTCACACTCGGGTTATATGAAGATGATACCGATTATTTAACGTCAGTACCCGGTATGTCTGATAAAATCAAGGATGGCATGAGCACGCCGCTGTCTGAGTGTGTTCCATTTAAAAGGCGCATATTCGCGCCGAATTAATCGGCATTAGCGCTTTGTATATGAAGTTTTACCTAATGACAAAGGACTGCAGGATAACGACGGGAAGCTTTATGATGGTATTATAAAAGTATTGTTTATCACGCACAGGCCAGTTGAAACCCGGTCGTAAAACCCTAAGCAAGTGAGGTAAAATGATATGGATTTAATAGATAGCGGCAATGTTTTATTTGGCGAAATCTCCGCGCTGATAGAGCAGAGCCGCCGTCTTATTTATTCACAGGCAGGCAGCGCGACGATTTTTTTGTTTTGGCAAATCGGTCAGCGTATTAACGGCGAAATCTTGCAAAATAAGCGCGCCGACTATGGCAAGCAGATTGTGTCGCGGCTCGCTGCACAATTAACAGAAAAATACGGAAGAAGCTTTGAGGCGCGGAACCTGCGTCGCATGATGCAGTTCGCGGAGCAATTTGCCGATTTTGAAATTATGTCGCCAGTGGCGACACAATTAAGTTGGGCGCATATCATTGAAATACTACCGCTTAACTCGCTCGAATCAAAACTATTTTATTTAAACATAGCCGCTCGCAGTCTTATGGGCAAGAGGGCATTGCGAGATATGATTAATCGCAAAGCTTATGAACGGAAAGAAATAGCCGACACTCAAATAACCGCCGCTTCATCTATTCCACATGGCGTTTTCAAAGACCCTTACCTTTTTGATGTGCTTGGTATAAAGGATGAATACCTTGAAGTTGACGTAGAGGCTGCAATCCTGCGTGAAATTGAGAAGTTTATTTTAGAATTTGGAAAAGGTTTTACATTTGTTGAACGGCAGAAGCGGATGATAATTGACGGTCGCGATTATCATTTAGATTTACTTTTTTACAACAGGGATTTGAGACGGCTTGTTGCAGTGGAATTAAAGTATGGGCGTTTTGTCGCCATGGGTATCATTAGACTATTATCTGCCTATGTTTAACGAATTACCGCAAAAGTTTGAGCCTGGGGAACGAGTGGGTTATTCCAACGCGGGATTTATCTTGCTTGGTTTGATTGTGGAAAGTGTTGGTAAAAAATCGTATCATCGATACATTCAAGATAATATTATTTTGCCGCTTGGTCTTTCGCGCACTGGTTTTTATATGATGAATAATCTGCCCGGTAATACAGCCTTGGGTTATATTTATGATGAGATGAGCAAAGCATATATAACGAACATTTTATACATGCCCGTTGTCGGGGGTTCGGACGGCGGGATATTTACATCTTCCGGCGATATGATAACACTGTGGGATGCGGTTTTGACAAATAAGGTATTCTCGTCAGATATGCTCCTTACGGAGATTTTGGTTTAGGTGTTTATATACGGGATGACGAAAGTG
>JAISWA010000031.1 GCA_031271275.1 Clostridiales bacterium
GTATAAACTAACGGTATCGGTCGCTGACAGCGATCCAAACTACACCGGCAGCAATGATTTCAACTTCACCATCGACAAGCGCCCCATTACCGTCCGCGCAAATGACGAAGCCATAACCGTGGGCGGCGCGCTCCCCGTGTTTTCCTACAGGGTGGATAACCTTGTGGATGGCGAAGCCGAAAGCCTTGCCATCAGCGGTACGCCGGGCGTCTCCTGCCCCACGGCTAACGTGGACGCGGCGGGAAGTTATCCCATTATTGTTGATATGTCTGGCGTTTCCATCGTCAGCCCCGGCAACTATGTTTTCGCCAGCCCATCGTTTATAAACGGTACGTTCGCCGTTTCCCAGGTACTCTATACACTTACCGTAAACGCGGGAACAGGCGGCGTGGCTGCCGGTGGGGGCAGCTTCGCGGCAGGCCAAACCGTAAACATCACGGCAACGCCGAACACGAATTACAGGTTTAACGGTTGGACGACATCAAACGGCGGTACCATTGGGAACGCGGCAAACGCAAGCACTACTTTCATCATGCCTCCCAATAGCGTTACCGTGACAGCCGGATTCGCGCATAGCGAGCCGACGCCGACGCCCACCCCGACACCAACACCCGAGCCGACGCCCACGCCAATCGGCGGTAAAGGCGGCGAAAGAAGCGGCGGCGGTGGCGGTAAAGGCGGCGGAGGAAGCGGCGGAGGAAGCGTCGGTGGCGGCGGTAATGGCGGCGGAGGAAGCGGCGGCGGCGGTAGCTCCTACACGCCGCGTCCGGCAACACCCGCGCCCACACCCGCGCCCGCGCACACCCCCAAGCCCACGCACACCCCCACACCCGCGCCCGCGCACACGCTAAGAAAAGGCAACGGCTACTACGATACGCTGATAGGACGCGCCGTGGAGTTGCGCTTGTACGCCGACCGGCCTGTTACGGGCAAAACCACGGGAACCGAAGCGAACAGGATTCGCCGTATCTTTGAAAAGTGGTTTAGTAATAAGATTAGTACGATTCACTTCGACCGCGAGGGTAAGTGGGATGCGGCTGTTAAAGTAGCGGCGAAGGTAGACCTCACCGACTGGGATACTAAGCAACTGTTCTTCTACTACTACAACCCCAAGCTGAACAGATACACCCGCATTGCAAAGCCGGAATATTGGATTGACGCTAACGGATATTTGCATTTCAAGACGGAATATGCCGGGGATATCATCATAAGCGAGGGCGAATTGGAAAGGCGACAGGAGCCGGGCGCATGAACAAAGATATAACTGGAGCGCATCACGCCGACTTCCGATTTAGCGATGAAAAAAGTTCTTACTATCAAAGGCAACGAACGCGTTTGGCGTTCGTAAAAATGCTTCGTCGCTGCGCTCCTCTAACATTTCCACGATGTACGGTTTGGCAGCATCGGCTTCTCGGTACACCGGGCTTTTTCTGCTATAATAAATAAAAACCCTAATTTGAATTCCTTCGACGCGGTTCTCGCCGGCGGGCAAGCCCGGCAGGATAAAAAGGTATTCGGACGCGACCGCGAAGTATAAAGGCACTTGGCTGCGCGGCGGGAGTAAAATTGAAGCAACAGGATATGTGGGAATATCTTAAAAATAAATTTTAACAGGAGGCACTCATGAAATCCACCCTCACCATCGGCAATACCCTGCCCGCCTCGGCTATCGCCCTCGGCTGTATGCGCATCGCGGGAATGACCGACGCGGAAGCCGCGCGGCTTATCGAAACGGCTTTGGAAGCGGGCGTCAGCTTCTTCGACCACGCGGATATTTACGGCGCGGGCGAAGCGGAAACCAAATTCGCGGCGGCGGTAAAACTGGCGAAAATCCCCCGGGATAAAATGACCGTGCAGTCTAAATGCGGCATCCGCAAAGGCTCCTTTGATTTTTCGAAGGAATATATCCTGTCCGCGGCGGAAGGCTGCTTAAAACGATTGGAAACGGATTGCTTGGACACGCTGCTGCTGCACCGCCCCGACACGCTGATGGAGCCGGAGGAAGTCGCCGGGGCGTTTGACAAACTGTACGAATCGGGAAAGGTGCGGCACTTCGGCGTAAGCAACCAAAACCCCGGGCAAATCCGCCTGCTGCAAAAATACATAAAGCAGCCGCTATCAATCAATCAGTTGCAGTTTTCCCTTGCCCACACCGGGATGATTGACAGCGGTTTAAACGTCAACATGAAAAACCCGCCGTCGGTTGACCATGACGGCGGCGTGTTGGAATTTTGCCGGTTGGAGGGAATTACCATACAGGCGTGGTCGCCGTTCCAATACGGGTTCTTCGACGGGCCGTTTATCGGAAGCGAAAAGTTCCCCGCGCTTAACGAGCAGTTGAAAATTTCCGCGCAAAACCACGGCGTCACCGCCGAGGCAATCGCGATCGCGTGGATACTGCGCCACCCGGCGAACATTCAACCCATCGTCGGCACCACCAACCCGAAGCGCGTCAAGGCAATCGCGGAAGCGTACAAAGTGGAAATGCCCCGGGAGGAATGGTACGCGCTTTACTGCGCGGCGGGAAACGAGCTGCCGTAAGAGAATGGTTTTACAAAGATAAACCCGTCATTTTTTTCATAAATCTCATCCGTTTCAACATAACCGCGCTTTAGCCAGAAATCCGGATTATCTTCCAACGCGATATAAACCCCGGGTACGGATAAGCCTTTCAGTTTCTGTTCCGCAGAGGTAACTAAATGCTTTCCGTACCCCCTTTTACGAAAACACCTCGAAACAAAAATTTCCCGGATAAACCCCCAACCTTCTTTCGCGCACCATTCGTTGTCAAGGGAATCCTTTTGATACAAAATAAAACCGATAGGGCGGTCGTCGGTGAACAATAGGTCTAAAAAGCTGCTGCCCGCTTTAACAAGCTGAATAATATCCCCGCAAATTTCAATTAACTGCGCTTCCGAAAGTATTATTTTATAATCGGTAAAAAAGTAATCCAAAAAAAGATTCTCGAAAACGGTTTGATCCGAACCGGAATATGGGCGGATTTCATGTATCAAAACGTCAACCCCTTCTATAAGTTGTCAGTTATTCCCTTTTACTATCCTCTCAGGCAATCCTAATATTTAATACTCAAAAAATCAAGCCCCGCGTGCGTGAAAATGCACGCTTCCTATGACATAAAAAAAACCGGCGTTTATACGGTAAAAATCCTGCCGCACAGCCGGTTTTTTATAAAGCTTACTATGAAACTTACGTCAGGCGATGGTCCGCGACCGTAAATTCCCGCGTGTCCACCCGTCCGTACAGACTGAGGCAGTACAAACCTGCAAGCGCGATGACACAGTATATAATGCGCGCGATGATGGTTTCCACCCCGCCGCAAACGGTGGCGATCAAATCAAATTTAAAAAGACCGATAAGCCCCCAGTTGATCGCGCCGAGAATGATCAGCGTCAACGCCGTCCAATCCAATGGTCTGGTTCTCATGAGATACCCTCCTATTTTTGACATACGACACATTCATGTCAATGGATAGTATCTCAAAATACGTCGCGCTTTATTCAATCATCGTCCCCGCGAGCGCTTTTAAATCGGCGGCGTGCGCCATAAGCAGCAGCGCGGAAAAAGTTTTTTCACTTTCCGTTTTAAAAATATTCGTGCCCACGGTTTCCTTCCAACGCAGGGAAACGGATGCCAAATCCCCAATCAGCCGCGAATAAATTTCAAGGGGCAGCCCTTCCCCGTCCATCAAGGGCGTAAGCGCGACCTTGACCTCCCCTATTCCGAAAACGGTTTTGGCGTAATCAATCACCACCAACGCCGCCAAATGCTTGTGGGTGTAAAAACGTTTATTCACCGGCGGCGGAAGCAGCCCGTCGCGGATATAGTTCTGTATCATGGCGCGGGTTACGCCCAATTCCTTTTTCTCAAAAAATTTGACCACCTGCGCAATGGTCAAATTTTTGCCGTAATGCTGAATGTCGTTTAAAGGGTCGTACATTATAAGCTCCTTAGATTCTGCGCCTCCGCCTGCTTGCCCACTATCGAAATACTGATTTTATCTAAATTAAACACCTTTTCGCACAGCGCGTAAAACCCGTCCAAACTGATGGCGTCAATTTTTTCGATTAATTCTTCCGCCGTGACAATTTTGTCGAGCATGAGCATCGTCCTGCCGATGCTGTTCATGCGGTTGGACGAGCTTTCAAGGCTCAGCAGGAAATTACTTTTTAACTGCTCTTTTGTTTTTGCAAGCTGCTCTGCGGACACTTTTTCCGTGAACATCCGCCTGGATTCCGACAGGATAAGCGCGAACACTTCGCCGGTCTGCGCCGGGTTAAGGGCGGCGTACACCGTAAACAGCCCGGTGTCGGCAAAACCGGAGTTGTAGGAGTAAACCGAATACACCAACCCCCGTTCCTCGCGAATGGTCTGGAACAGGCGTGAGCTCATCCCGCCGCCGAAAATCGTGTTAAGCGCCGCCATCGTGTAGGTTTCGTCCGAACCGGCGGCTATTCCGGGAAGGCCGACGCACAGGTGCATCTGCTCGATGTCTTTGTCCTTCGCGTTAAACGCCGGGCCGTAAACGGGCGCGGGCTTGCGCCCGCCCGCTTTGCCTGCGGACTGATACGGGCCGAACAGCGCCTTTAATTTATTCAGGACTTCCGCCTCGTCAAAATTCCCGGCGACGGCGAGCACGGTCTTGTCCGGGCCGTAGTGTTTTTTCAGGTATCCGGTAAAGTCTTCCCGCTGGAAACGGTTTACGTTGTCCTGCGAGCCGAGAATCGTCAGCCCGAGCGAATCGTTGGCGTACACCTTGTTCTGCAGCAAATCATGCACCAGGTCCTCCGGCGTGTCCTCGTACATGTTGATTTCTTCGAGGATGACGTTGCGCTCCTTGTTAATGTCCGCCGAATCAAACTTTGAGTGAAAAAACATATCCGAAAGCACGTCAAGCGCCGTGTCGAAGTGAGTGTCCAACGTGCGGGTGTAGTAACAGGTATATTCCTTGGACGTATACGCGTTAATCTGCCCGCCTATTGCGTCCATTTCGTCGGCGATATCCTTGCCGCTCCGCCGCTCCGTCCCCTTGAACATCATGTGCTCGATGAAATGGGAAATGCCGTTGACCGCCCCGTCCTCGTCGCGCGAGCCGTTGCGCACCCATATCCCGAAAGAAATGGACCGCACGAAGGGTATGGTTTCCATCACCACGCGCAGCCCGTTATCCAGGGTGTAAACGTTTATCATGCCTTGCTTTCCTGGGGCAGCGCCGCCTTGCGGGAAAGGTTAATGCGCCCCTGCTCGTCTATCTCAATTACTTTTACCGTTACCACGTCCCCTACTTTCACTACGTCCTCCACTTTGTTCACGCGCTGCTTCGCCAACTGGGAAATATGCACCAACCCCTCTTTTTCCGGGGCAATTTCCACAAACGCGCCGAAGTTCATCAGCCTTGTCACCTTTCCGGTGTACAGCTTGCCGATTTCAGGCGGGTGTACGATGGCGTTGATGATTTCCACCGCGCGGTTGACTTTGTCCATATCCCGGTCCGCCACAAAAATGCGCCCGTCGTCCTCGGTGTCGATTTTTTCCACGCCGGATTCCTCGATGATACGTTTGATAGTCTTGCCCCGGGAACCGATGACCAACGCGATATCCTCCGGGTCTATGCGCACGATGGCAATCTTGGGCGCAAGCGGGGAAATCTCCGGCCTCGGCGTTTCTATGCACGGGAGCATGATTTCATCCAGAATATAATCCCGGGCGATGTGGGTCTGCTTCAGCGAAGCCTTGATAATTTCCGGCGTAAGCCCGTTTATTTTAATGTCCATTTGTATGGCGGTGATACCGTCTTTCGTCCCCGCCACCTTGAAGTCCATGTCGCCGAAGAAATCCTCCAGCCCTTGAATATCGGTCAAGAGCACAAAATCCTCGTTGGAATCCCCCGTCACCAAGCCCACGGAAATGCCCGCCACCGGTTTCTTGATGGGGACGCCCGCCGCCATCAGCGACAGGGTGCTTCCGCAGACGCTCGCCTGGGAGGTGGAGCCGTTGGAGCTGAGCACTTCCGAAACCAACCGGATAGCGTAGGGGAAATCGTCCTCGGTGGGTATCATGGGCAGCAGCGCCCGTTCCGCCAACGCCCCGTGACCTATCTCGCGCCTTCCCGGTCCCCGGGAGGGGCGCGTTTCGCCTACGGAAAAACTGGGGAAATTGTAATGGTGCATGTAGCGCTTGTTTTCTTCCATCAAATCCAAGCCGTCCAACCGCTGCGCCTCGCCGATGGTGCCGAGGGTGGTGACGGTCATGACCTGCGTCTGCCCCCGGGTGAACATGGCGGAACCGTGGGTGCGGGGCAGGATGTCCACCTCGGCGGCGAGGGGGCGTATCTCGTCAAACTTGCGCCCATCGGGCCGCTTGCCCTCGCGCAGAATCATCCTGCGGACGGTTTCTTTTTCGAATTTATAAATCGCGTCGCCCAAATGCGCCTGATACTCCTCCGCGCTGTCAGACTCGAAAGACGGCAGCAGTTCCGTCATGACCTCGTCGGTAATCAGGTTGACGCGCTCGTCCCGTTCCTGCTTCATGTCGGTAAACACCGCTTCTTCCATACGGCGGTCGGTGATGTATTCCTTTACGCGCTCGTACAGCTCCATGGGAACCGCGTGCTGGGTATAACCCCGCTTGGGTTTATTATGCTCCGCCACGATGGAATCTATGAACGCCACGATTTTTTTGTTTTCCTCATGGGCGAACTGAATCGCCTCAAACATTTCGTCGTCGGAAACCTCGTCCGCCCCTGCCTCAATCATCATCACCCGCTCCCGGGTGGAAGCCACGGTGAGGGAAAGCCGGCTTGTCTCACGCTCCGACGCCGTGGGATTTACGAGATACTTTCCGTCAATCATGCCGACGTTAACGCCGGATATGGGCCCGCTAAAGGGGATGTCGGAAATGCTCAGCGCGATGGACGAACCGATCATGGCGGCGATTTCCGGCGAACAGTCCTGGTCCACCGAAAGCACGGTGCTTACCACCGCCACGTCGTTGCGGTAGTCCTGGGGGAACAGCGGGCGCAGGGGCCTGTCGATAAGCCGCGAAGCGAGCACGGCTTTTTCCGTGGGGCGGCCTTCGCGTTTGATAAACCCGCCGGGGATTTTGCCCACGGCGTACAAACGTTCCTCATAATCCACGCTAAGGGGGAAGTAGTCGATCCCCGCGCGGGGTTTCTCGGAAGTGGTGGCGGTAACCAGTACGACGGTGTCGCCGTACCGCATGAGCGCCGCGCCGTTGGCAAGCTCCGCCACACGACCAATCTCGCAGGAAAGTTCCCTGCCGCCCAATGTCATTTTATAAATCTTTTGCATTAAATTGTCCTCTCCGTATGAAACGGCTCAACCGTGGAACGCGTATCCCCGGTTGAACCGCTCTACATTTATCATTGGATATTTTATTTTCTTAAACCGAGCTCCGCGATAAGCTCGCGGTACTTCACCACGTCCCGCTCGCGGATGTACTTGAGCAACCCCTTGCGTTGACCCACGATTTTAAGCAAGCCGCGGCTTGAGTGGAAATCCTTGGGGTGAACGCGCATGTGTTCGGTGAGATGGTTAATACGTTCCGTGAGAAGCGCGACCTGCACTTCCGGCGAGCCGGTGTCGGTCTCGGTGCGGCCGTATTTGGCGATAATTTCTTTCTTGTCGGTCATAATGACCCTCCTTGTTTAAATGGTTTGACCTCGCGCTGCGGAATGGTCGGAGCGTCCGATACCGAAGCGCGGGTAACGGGCAGAGTATAGTGTTTATACCCGCGTTCTGTCAAATTTTTTCACTTTTACCCTGCCTATTACAATCATGGTCAAGGCGAACAGCACAAAAACGACGGAAGTTATCTGGCTTGCGGGTATGCCGGTGTTGAAAAAGATGAGCTGGTCGGTGCGCAGCCCTTCGATAAAAAACCGCGCGAAACCGTAGCCGAGCATATACAGGTACATGACCTCCCCCGGGAACTTTTTACGCGGGCGGTATAGGATCAACGCAACCATCAGCGCAAGGTTCCACGCGGATTCATATAAAAAGGTGGGGTGAACCTGTACATACTGCGCGCCCCGCTCGGTGACGGCGTTCGCCAGGAGCTCCGGCGTTACGCCGTTGGCCTGGTCAGCGAGCAGGCGCATGGCGAAGGGGTTGTCCGTATACCCCCCGAACGCCTCCCGGTTGAAAAAATTACCGAACCGCCCGACGATTTGACCGATTAAAAACGAGGGGGCGCAGGTGTCGAGAATAAGCGATATAGGGAGTTTCTTCCACTTGGAAGCGATAAACGCCGAGAGCACCGCGCCCATAAGCCCGCCGTAAATCGCCAACCCGCCCTTGCGGAAGTTGAAAATATCCCAAAGGTTGTCTTTAAACTGTTCCCATGAAAAAACAACGTAATACAGCCGGGTGCAAATTAAACTGACCGCAAGGCCCATCAGCAGCATGTCGATATAATCGTCCTTTTTCTGCCCGGTGCGCCCCGCTTCCCACCGGGCGAGCAGCAGCGCGAGTATCACGCCGGTAACGATGCACACGCCGTACCAGTATACCGGGAACCCGAAGACCGTTACCGCGACGCGGGATACTTTTTCAAAGGCTATTCCAAGATGGGGAAACCATATTTCGGGGGCTGCGGGCATGGGGAACCTCCTGCGTGTGCGTAATACCGGTTCAATATACCTTTATCAGACAAGGGCTGTCAACGCGGCCATGCTATGCATACACTATATCGAACTGTTTTTGCGGGGCGTGATCGTATATGGCATATGACAGAAACAAGGCGACGGCATACGCGCATAAATGGGCCATGAGCCGTAACGAAAATTATTATGATTTTTCGCGGATTGGCGGCGATTGTACCAATTTTATTTCGCAATGCCTGTACGCGGGCTGCGGCGTGATGAATTACACCCGCGACACGGGTTGGTACTATAACGCGGTTAACAGCCGCTCCCCTTCATGGGCGGGTGTGGAATTTTTATACAACTTCCTAACTGAGAACAAAGGCGGCGGGCCGTATGGCTCGGAGCAGCCGTTACGAAAAGCGGAACTTGGCGATATCATACAGTTGAGCTTTGACGGGAAAGTTTTCAGACATTCGCTGCTTGTGGTGGAAACAACGCCGCAGATTTTAATTTCGACCCATTCCTATGACAACGACAACCGCGCTTTAAAAACCTATATCTATCAAAAAGCGCGGCTGATTCATATCGACGGTTCGCGGGGGTGACTCCGCTGTGTTTTTAAAATAAAAAGAGCGGGACTCGCGCAAAGGCTGTCCCGCTAATCTTTTTCTTAAATACGGTGAAACTAAAAATTCTAAAT
>JAISWA010000039.1 GCA_031271275.1 Clostridiales bacterium
CCTCCGGGGTTACCTCTCCGGGTAAAAATGATTGCCGGGCGTGATACGCGATGACATCTTTCGCCCCTTGCTTCCGGTTTGTATGGAAAAGATATTTTTCCTTTGCAAGATAAAATTCCTTGTCGGCGGTTTCAGGCGCGCATTTATATGAGGAAACGAACGCTCCGTAATCTGTTTTCACCGGGTCCGCCATATAATCCGTTACGTCTTTGAGGGCCTTAGCCACGTTCCGGCTCCCGGCGTGAATCGGAACGATTGCCGTCGTTGCCATCGGGCTCACCCCCTTGGCGCTTTATTTTTCACCGGAGCCGTTGAAAAAGCGGCGGGAATATAATTGCCCCGCCGCTAAATCCATTATTTTATTTTAGAAAGCCCGCCCAAAATTTTACGCGCCGCGATCCAAATTTCATCATAAGCCCGGCGCATGTCCTCGAGGTCGGCGGCGTAGATGGAACGGGTTTCGTTGGCCCGTTTCGCAATCTGATTGACGTTCAAGCCCACACGCCGGAGCAGCGATACCATTTCGCCCACATCGGTCAGGTCAACCGTGATATGCAAACCATGAATCATCATCCGGCGCGCGTAAGCTCCCAAATCGTATACGCCAACCTCAGCCATGCGCTGACGGATGGCGGAGGCTTCATCTTCCGTTACCCTGAAATGAATGTTAACAGAGCGGCGGGGCTGCTTATCCGGGCCAACATTTTTATCAGGCACAGTACAGTTCCTCCTCCAACTGAGCGATGAACGCGGCGCGGTCCATCGCCTCCAGCTTATGAATGGCGCTGCGGGCGATGGAAATAGTATGGGGGCAATGGATATCGGGAAGGGCCTCACGGATAACCGCGGCGGTGGAAAGGTTGTCACCAAAAAAATAAAGAGCGGCCAAATGCCGCTCGGAGGTGGTTAATGTCATAGGGCATCGCCTCCCCTGGTATTTCTCCTGTTCCCTATTTGTCAGCATAAATGGCCTCTTCCGTCTGTCTACAGTTCTTCGCTTTTATTTTTCCGCTTGTTCGTTTCTTTTTCTTTACGCGGCTTCGGCGTTTTCTTCCCATCCTCTATCGCTTTCAGGACGGATGAATATCCGCTGACGCCTTTTTCCGTGGAAGCCTCCGCCGCCCGCCCCCGCTCAAGCGCCGGCACAGCTTTGTCGTAGGCAAAAATATAAAAGTAGTCATGGGGGAGCGTCGAACAGCGAATATAATACTGGCGGCTGTCTGTTTCCACCTTGAAGCCGAAATGGTTGCCATCGCCGCTTGACGGCAATACGGCTTCGGAATGACGGCGGCAGTAGTCTGCGGATGTTTTATGGTCTTTCAGGACATTTTCACGCAGCGCGTCAACAACCGTTTTAAATTCCGATTGAAATTCCGGCGTCCTTCGCTTGCTGTCACCGTTAGTCCAGCTATGGAAGAATTGCCGGCCATCCTTGCCAAAGTCGCCGCGCAAATACCCAATACACTGACTGCCGGGTTCATCATTGCGGTAAAACATTTTATTATCCGCTGAAGTACCCGGCCGTACATCACCAAAAGAAAAAACAGCCTCCGGTTTACCGGCGGGCGGTATGCCCTCGGCTTGTTCAAGTGAGAGCGTGGGTTTATCGGCGTAAGCATATACGGTGAAGCGGCTGTCCTGTTCCGCGAAGCAGCGGATGAAATACTCCCGCGTATTTGTTTCCAGCTTAAAGCCATATATTTTATACTCATCACTTTCAAGCAGCCTTGCGTCAGGATGAGCGTCGCAAAACGCCAGCATGGAATCATGGTCCTTTAATAAATCCTTCCGGAGCGCGTATATTACGCTTTGGATTTCCGATTGGATTTCGGGGGTATAGCCACCGTTTCCCCTGTTATTCCAACTCGCGTTATAGCGGTCGCCGCTCCGCATGAAATCACCGCTGATGATGCCGACACAGGTGTTTCCTTCCTCCCGGTTAGGCTTATAAAACTTATCTTCGCCGGGTGCAAACGGCATAAGCTCCACGTTATGAAGCTGTGTTACGGGTTCGTACCGCGCGCCAAGCCGCTCCATGCTCTCGGCGAACTGGCATATGTGATACATACCTCCGCCCTTAACGGAAAAATGGTATTCATCATAGAACTTGCATTCGCGCTCCACCGGTTCCCTGCCGTCGCCGGGCAGATAAGTAATACGGATGCTTTCCCCGTCCGGGATTTGAAACAACTCCCGGTAATCACTGTCGATGAAGCGGATGAGCTTCCTTTCCGGCACAGACTCCGGCGCGTCCCGTTCGGGCAGCGGTTTTTCCTCGAGGCCGTATGTTTCTTTATAGCCATTGACGCGGGAGATAATATCCACAAGCGCCTTTTCTTCGGTGCCGTAATAATTACCCGATTCAAAAGACAGCCGCCCGTTATCGTTAAACATCTGCCATGTAACGAAAGGGGACGCCGCGACAGGGTTGTGAGCAAACGCAAAGCCTCTGTCGTTTTCAAACAGGATAGCACGCGTGATTTCATATCCGGCATTGGTGATTCCTTCAACAGCTTGGCCAGGCATGGCGTATTCGTTGAGCATTCCGCGAACCTCGGCGATAAGCCGTGCGGACATTTTACTTGCGGAATCGCTTTCGTAACCGAAATATTCGGGTACAGCTTTGATTAAATCACTCATCCGCAGAATTTCCCCCATCGCGTCGCTGCCCTGGGAAACGGTTAAATCCTGCCCGTGAAGGTATAAGCCGTTTACAATAGCGGTACAGGCTTGGCGGGTATCTTCCGGAACGGCGGCGGCATACATAGCGTCGTGTATTGTTTCATCATAGGCTAAAAGGAAATCTTCCAGCTGTTTTGCCTCAGCGTCTCTGTCAAGCCCCCAATAGGGAATCATGCCCTCTATTAATTCGCGGATATTTGAGATTTCAGAAGCGAAACGGTTTTCCTTTGCTTTATGCGCCGCGTAAACGCCAAGGCCGTCAATGCAATCCCGCATAGCCATCTGGTCAATCTTGTACTGCGGTTCCATTTTCTTAATTAACTCGTCAAGCGTACAGATGATGGCATTCCGTGCCGGATTGTCCTGCGTTGCTTCATTTTCTATTTTACGGCAGCTATCCGCGCCGTATGCAATTCCAAGGCCGGAGCCACTATCCCAATTCACAAAAATAGTTCCGATATC